>DASXOU010000667.1:0-8262 GCA_036494045.1 Polyangia bacterium
AAGACCGTCAACCTCATCAAGCACGCGACGCTCACGACCGATCAGCGCGCCGCGTTCATGCATCGCTACAACTTCGCCGTCGGGCAAAAGCTCGTCGCATAGAGCCTCCCCTCGCTTCGTAGATCTGTTAGATTGCCTCCCGCAATGCCGCGGGTCGTCAGCCACACCGAAGTCGCCGCCGTCGCCGAGGGCGGCACGCTCACCGTCGACGCCGACACCATCGTCACGCCGCTCGCCGCCGAAGCCGCGCGCGCCCGCGGCGTCACCATCGCGCGCATGAACGGCGGCGGCGTCGCGCCGACGCTGGTGCGCCAGGTCGCGCGCCAGGTGGTGGCGCGCATGGGCGACGCGCAGCCCGAGGTGCTCGAAGCCGTCGTCGCCGAGGTGATGTCGGCCATCGGCAGCGGCGAGGCCGCGTCGTCGCTCGTCGAGGTCGCGCCTGGCATCGACTATTGCCAGGCCTGCCTCGATCAGGAGCGCGCGCGCACGCGCCATCGCGCGGTGCTGACGACGACCGGCCGCAACACCAAGGGGATCGTCGCCCGCGTCACCGCGCGCATCGCCGAGCTCGGCGGCGACATCCTCGACATCTCGCAGACGCTGGTCGGCGACTATTTCACGATGATCGTCGTCGTCGACGTCGCCACGCTCGGCGTCCCCTTCGCCGACTTCAAGAGCGCGATGGAGTCCGAGGTGCAGTCGATGGGCCTGCAGGCGATGATGATGCACGAAGACGTCGTCAACTCGCTGCACCGGGTATGAGCTGATGCCGGTCTGGGAATCGGAAGAATTACGCGCGACGCTGCGCATGATCGAGGCCGAGCACCTCGACATCCGCGCCGTCACCATGGGCATCTCGCTGCGTGACTGCGCCACCGACGATCTGCACCGCACCTGCCAGCGCGTCTACGAAAAGATCACGCGCTCCGCGCGCCGCCTCGTCGCCGTCGCCAAAGAAGTCGAGGGCGCCTACGGCGTGCCCATCACCAACAAGCGCATCTCGGTCACGCCCATCGCCCTCGTCGGAGAGCCGACGCGCGCCGCCTCCTACGTGCCGCTGGCCGAGACGCTCGATCGCGCCGCCGCCGAGCTCGGCATCGACTATGTCGCCGGCTTCTCCGCGCACGTCGAGAAGGGCGCGACGCCCGGCGATCTGGTGCTGCTCGACTCGATCCCCGAGGCGCTCTCGGTCACGCAGCGCGTCTGCTCGTCGATCAACGTCGCCACCACGCGCGCCGGCATCAACATGGACGCCATCGCGCACATGGGCCGCATCATCAAGGCGCTGGCCGAGCGCACCGCCGATCGCGGCGGCATCGGCTGCGCCAAGCTGGTCGTGTTCGCCAACATCCCCGACGACAACCCGTTCGTCGCCGGCGCGCTGCACGGTATCGGCGAAGGCGATCGCGTGCTCAACGTCGGCGTCAGCGGCCCCGGCGTGGTGCTCTCGGCCATCCGCCGCTTGCGCGACAGCGGCCGCAAGATCGATCTCGGTGACATCGCCGAGACGGTCAAGCGCATGTCGTTCAAGGTCACGCGCGCCGGCGAGCTCATCGGCCGCGAGGTCGCCGCGCGGCTCGGCGACGGCGTGCGCTTCGGCATCGTCGATCTGTCGCTGGCGCCGACGCCGGCGATCGGCGACTCGGTGGCCGAGATCATCGAAGCCATCGGCATCGAGCGCACCGGTGCGCCCGGCACCACCGCGGCGCTGGCGCTGCTCACCGACGCCGTCAAAAAGGGCGGCGTCATGGCTTCGTCGTCGGTGGGCGGGCTGTCGGGCGCGTTCATCCCGGTCTCGGAGGATCACGGCATGATCGAGGCGGTCGAGCTCGGCGCGCTCTCGCTCGAGAAGCTCGAGGCGATGACCGCGGTCTGCTCGGTCGGCCTCGACATGGTCGCCGTCCCCGGCTCGACCTCCGCCGAGACGCTCGCCGCCATCATCGCCGACGAGATCGCCATCGGCGTGGTCAACAACAAGACCACCGCGGTGCGCATCATTCCGGTGCCGGGCAAGGAGGTCGGCGACAAGGTCGTCTACGGCGGCCTCCTCGGCGAGGCGCCGATCATGCCGGTGTCACGGTTCAGCTCCGACGCGTTCATCCGACTGGGCGGGCGCATTCCCGCGCCGATCATCTCGCTGCGAAATTAGGAGGCCACGCGAAAAATGATGCGACTGCACATTATCGTTGTTGCATTGCTCCTCGCGCATGGTGCGCTTGCACAAAAACCGGCGCCGTCGGGCGGCGCGGTCAAGCTCAAGCTGCCGCCGCTGCCGCCGTCGATGTTGGAGGGGCTGACGGCGCAGCTCGCCGACGCCGCGTGGACACCGGCGTCCAAGGTCGACGCCAAGTTTCCGCCGGGCGCCGAGGTCGCGCTCATCGGCACCGATCCGGTGTCGACGGCGCCGACGTTCTACATGCGCATGAAGCCCGGCTACAAGGTGCCGCTGCACGCGCACGAGCACCTCGAGTACGACACGATGGTCGCGGGCAAGGGCACGCTGACGCTGAACGGCAAGAAGATCGCGGCGACGCCGGGCACGTTCGTCATCGTGGCGTCGAAGGTCAAGCACGAGTTCAGCTGCGACTCGCGCGTCGCCTGCGTCTTCGTCGTCCGGCGCAGCGGACCGACCGAATTCATCTGGGGCGCCAAGTAGTGTCATAATCCGAGCGTGCGCGGGCTCGTCGCGGTCGGCTGCCTGCTCTGGGCGGCGACGGTGCCGAGCCGGCGCTGTCTTGCGGCCGAGCACGTCTTCGTCGTCGACGGCGCGCCGGCGCGCATGCGCTGCGGCGCGGCGCCGCCCGGCTGGCAGCGACCGGAGCTCGACGATCGCGACTGGAACGTTCGCCCCACCATCGTCGAGCGCCGCGACGGCGGCGCCCCTGTCGAAGTCGAGCCCATCGAGCCGAGCGGCGCACCGATCCGCCCCAGCGGCGTTCCCGACGGCGGCGTCCGCGACGGCGGCGTTCCCGACGGCGGCACCGCCGCCTGCGCCGGCCCGCGCTTCGCCCGCTGGCACTTCACCGTCGGCGGCGAGCTCGCCTCGCTCAAGACGCTCACGCTCCGCATCCGCTACACCCACGGCTTCGCCGCCTGGCTGAACGGCACCGAGCTCGCCCGCCGCCGCCTCGATCCCGCCGCCCCCACCGACGCGCTCGCCACCGACGTCCACGGCCCCGAGTACGAATCGTTCACCGTCCCCGCGCGCAACCTCCGCCGCGGCGACAACCTGCTCGCCGTCGAGGTCCACCCGCATACCGCCGGCCACGACACCACCGTCGAGCTCTCGCTGCGCGGCGACGACGGCGCGCGCCTCATCCGCGGCCCCTACCTCGCCGGCCTGCGCGAGCGCGAAGTCACCGTCGTCTTCGACAGCGATCTCCCCACCGCCGCCGACGTGCGCTGGGGCCGCGACGAAACCTACGGCGCCACCGCCCACGACGCCCTCTCCACGCACCACGTCGTTCGCCTGCGCAACCTCGAGCCCGGCACCATCTACCACTATCGCGTCCGCCTCGACGGCGCGTTCGACGACGGCGACGCCGCCTTCCACACGCCGCCCGACGCCGGCCGCCCGCTGCGCTTCGCCGTTTACGGCGACGTCCGCTCCGGCCACGACGTGCACGCCACCCTCAACCACGCGCTCGCCGCCGAAGAGCCCGATCTCGCCATCCTCACCGGCGATCTCGTCGACCGCGGCAGCGACGAGGGCGACTGGGAGCGCTTCTTCGAGATCGCCGGCCCGCTCTTGCGCACGCTCGCCATCTTTCCCGCCATCGGCAACCACGAGTACGCGTCGCGCGGCAAAGGCCTGGTCGCCTTCATGCAGTACTTCCGCTGGCCGCTCGCGCCCCCCGACGACGAGCCGCCCTGGTACTCCTTCGACATCGGCACCACGCACTTCGTTGCGCTCGACTCCAACTCGTACAAATCGGCGCGCCAGCTCGCGTGGCTCGATCAAAACCTCCGCGACGCCCGCCGCCGCGGCGCCCACGCCATCTTCGTCTACGCCCACGAAGGCCCGGCCTCGTCGGGCATACACGGCGACAACGCCGTCTGCGCTCGCGACTACGTCCCCGTCATGGAGCGCAATCACGTCTCGATGTTCTTCGGCGGCCACGATCACGACTTCGAGCGCGGCCGCATCGGCACGCTCGACTACGTCGTCACCGGCGGCGGCGGCGCCGAGCTTCGTCCCTCACGCTGCGGCGTGCCGGGCAAGCGCGCCTGTCCGCCGCGCGTCGCCATCTTCGTCAACGACCACAACTACGTGATGGTCGAGGTTCTCCCGTCGCTGTTCCGGGTCTGCCCCAAGCGCGTCGACGGCACGCCCATCGAAGCCTGCACGCAGTACCCGATCCATTAATCATTTCGGCTTGCGCGGATTCTGCGGCCGCGGCGGATTCTTTCCCGTGCGCAGCGCCACGAACTCCGCTTCGCTCTTGCACAAGAGATAGGGATTGGTCGTCTTCTCCCACGCGATCGTCGACGTCGGCGTCTGCCCGTAATCGTGCCCGGGATAGACGCGCGTCTCTTCCGGCAACGCCGCCAGTCGCTGCAAGCTCTTCCACAGCGTCGGCGCGTCGCCGCCGGGAAAATCGGTGCGCCCACATCCACCGATGAACAGCGTGTCGCCGGTGAACACGTTGCCGTCGACGAGATAGGACGTGCCCGCCCCCGTGTGCCCCGGTGTCGGCAGCGCCGCGATCCGCAGGTCGCCGACCGGGATGGTCTCGCCGCCCGCGAGCCCGACGATCGTCGCCGACGGCGCCGCTCGTCGCAGCGATTCGACCTCGCCGGCGCCGACGTACACCGTCGCGCCCGTCGCCCGCACCATCGCCTCGACACCGTCGACGTGATCATGGTGCGTGTGCGTGACCAGCACGGCGGTGATCGTCCAGCCGCGTTCTTTGGCCTCGCGCAAAAGTCGATCGACTTCGAACGCCGGATCGACGACCGCGCACTTTTGACTGATCTTACAGGCGATCAATTCATTGAAATTGCTCATCATTCCAACTTCGGTCTGGAAAATTTCACAGCTCATCTTGACTCCTCCTCGTTGCGAGCCAAAACCAGTGGAGTCGGACGCGCTGCTCGCTGTACCCCCCTGCGGCGTCCATCGCTCCGGCATCCTGGCTGGCGTCGTTCGTCGCTGTACCCCCCTGCGGCGCGATCGACGCCAGCCTTTTTTTATGCGCAGGATAGCGTTTCGCCATGCGCATCGCCGAGAGACTTCGCACCGGCCCGCCGTGCTTCTCCTTCGAATTCTTCCCGCCCAAGAGTGAAGACGGCGTCGCGCAGCTCTACACCACGCTCAAGGAGCTCGCCGATCTGCAGCCCGGATTCGTGTCGGTCACCTACGGCGCCGGCGGCTCGACGCGCCAGCTCACCGTCGAGCTGACCTCGGCGATCAAGCGCGAGACCGGCATCGAGGCGATGGCGCACCTGACCTGCGTCGGCCACGGCCGCACCGAGCTCGCCGAGATCCTGACGCGCCTCGACTCCGCCGGCATCGAGAACGTGCTCGCGCTGCGCGGCGATCCCCCGAAAGATCAGCCGATGTTTTCGCCGGCGCCCGACGGGTTTTCGCACGGCAACGAGCTCATGGACTTCATCCGCGCGCGCGGCCACCGCTTCTGCCTCGGCGGCGCCTGCTACCCGGAAGCGCATCTCGAATCGGGCGGGCTCGACGAGGAAATTGTGCATACGCACAAAAAGATTGATGCGGGCGCTGAATTTCTCATCACGCAGCTCTTCTTCGACAACGCGTTCTATTTCCACTTCGTCGAGCGCGCGCGCAAGGCCGGCATCACCTGCCCGATCGTTCCTGGGCTCATGCCCATCACGAGCGTCACGCAGATCGAGCGCATCACGCGCATGTGCGGCGCGACGGTGCCGATGCGCCTCAGGCTGGCGCTCGAGAAACGCAAAGATGATCCGGAGTCGGTGCTGCAGCTCGGCGTCGCGCACGCGACCTTGCAGGCCGCCGATCTGTTGGCGAACGGCGCCCCCGGCGTGCATTTCTACACGCTCAATCGCTCGCGCGCGTCACGCATGATCGTGACGGCGTTGCAGGTGCAGCACTCGCGCTGACGAAGAAGGCCGAGCGGATACGACGATTACTGCGCTACCGACGAGCCAGGCTGCGGCATCGGAAAATCGGCCGCGCGCAGCGCCTTGGCGATCTCGTCGCAGGGAACCCCCGACGAGAGCTGCGCCTGCTGCTTGCCGACGGCCGCCTGCAGCCGCTCCGAGCGTAGATAGGTGTCCTTCAACAGCGACGACGCCTCGCCGCGGAACGACGGCGCTTCGCACTTGTCGGCGTACGCCGAGCGGAAGCTGTCGAGCTGCGCCAGCTTCGACGTGTCCTGCCGGTTCGAGTACGACGTGAAGCCGAAGATCATCACACCGACGGCGATGACGCCCACCACGATTCCCACGTTCCGTCCGGCGTGCGTCTCCGCGCCGATCTTGACGTGTCCACCCGTGATCTCTCCGAGATCACCACTCGCCACAGTCATTTCACCCCTCCTCGCGTCCCGCTTGTCCGACGCGTGATGCGCGCAACCTGCGCCCTTGTGTGGGCACTGTCAAGGAGTTAATTGTGCGCGCGCATCAGAGGTATTGTGCAGCTGCAAAATTAGCCTGCAGCCGTATTGGCGACGGGAAAATCAGAGGGCCAGCCGACGAAATTCGGCGGCGTTGGTGAAACTTTCGTTCGCCTCGTCGGTCACCGAGACCATGCGGCCGAGCTCGCCATAGCACTCGTGGAAGAAGATGTATTGGATGCGCGTGACCGAGATGCCGCCCGGCACTGTCTGCGTGAGATCGACGTGCACACGCATCGTGTTGCCGAAGCTGAGGTAGGGCAGGACCGCGGTGCCGCGCGCGTCGACGCTGATCTTGTAGGTGTCGAGCCCGGCGTAGGGCATGCCGTCGAGCGTGCCGTCGACGATGTTGGCCGACGCCACCCACGAGTCGCCGAGCGTGACCGGGAAGCGCAGCGACAAGACCGGCTTGTCGTAGACGAGCAGCGTCTGGTTCGGCGTTTGCGACGCGTAACCGAGGATGTAGAGCCCATCCTCCTGCACGCGGAAGATGCCGAGCGTGTTGGTCGCGAGATCGGTGGTGGTCGCGTAGCTGGCGCCGGGAAACGACGCGCCGAACCAGGCGCTGCCGACCGCGGTGAGCGTGAGCGGAAAGACATTGCCCGCCGTCGACGTGAGATCCCACTGCGTGACGCCGCCGATCTGCGAGCCGTTGGGCGCCACCGTCGTGGTCGTGTTGATCGGGTTCGAGAGGTAATTGACGGTGGTGCCGACGGGGAAGGCGAGCTCGCCGAAGGCGATGACGCCGTCGTCGTTGCCGGTGCACAAGGGCCCGAGATCGGGAAGCGTGCCGTACGCGGCGTCGTCGTTGCCGCTCGGCACGTTGCTGCCGAAGCAGCCGCCGGCGCCGAGCGCGGCCATGGTGCACAGAAACTTTAATGTGCGAGCGCCCATTTTCCGCTCCTACAAACGATACGCCAGCACGACCTCGAGCGCCTGCGCCGGCTGTGGCGCGAGGTTGAGGTCGAGGTTGCGAAAGCCGCCACCGGGGACGAAGACGCCATATTGGATGCTGGTCTCGAATCCGTGCTCGTAGCGATAGCGCATCGAGAGATCGATCTCTTCGCCGAGGTGCGTCGTCTGTCCCGGCGGCGTGGTCGCGTCGAGCGCGTTCGATTCGATGAACGCGAGCTCGAACGAGACGTGGTGATTGGGCGAGCCGAACGGGCCCACCCACACCGACGGGCGCACGTATACGCCGTCGGTGACGCCGCCGATGATGCGGCGCCACAGGATCAGATCGACGTGGTAGTCGGGATGAAAGCGGAAGTTGTCGATGGTCATGTCGTTGGGCGGATGGACCTGGCCGCCGTCGAGATCGCCCTTCTGCGTCAGCAGCGGCGTGCCGTTGATGCCGAAGCCGGGCGCGTCGTCGCCCGAGGCGACGCCGACCTCGACGCGGATGCGCAGCGGCCAGCGAAACCCGTAGGACAGCGACGCGACGCCGCCGAGCTGCGTCGCCGTGACTGCGTTGCGGAACGAGACGCCGGGCGAGTTGGTGGCGTTGCCGATGCGGCCGAGCACCGTCGCGAACTCGAGCTCGGCGCGGAATCCGCCCGCGTGAATCATGAACCAGGCGTCGCCGGCGAAGCTCTCGAGATCGCGCGCCACGAAGTCGCTCGCCGTATAGCTGCGCTGAAGGCCGCCCGGCTGC
>DASXOU010000668.1:0-4317 GCA_036494045.1 Polyangia bacterium
GCCGTGCGTGACCGCGTTGCGCGCCACGTGCAAGAGCGCGCCGCGCACCACCGCGAGCACGCTGGCGTCGAGCCGCGCCTCGCCGCCCGACGCGACGAAGCGCACCGCGCGCCCGAGCGCCACGCCGGCGTCGCGCACCGCGCGCTCGATCGCGGCGAACATGGTCTGCGCGGGCAGAAGGCGCAGCCGCCCGGCGCGCTCGCGCAGCTGCAACATCTCGCGCTCGGCATCGTCGAGCCCGACCGACAACTCGCGCTCGCTCGCCGCCAGCGCCGCGCGCAGCTCGCCGGTGCTCGGCAGCGCCTGCGCGCGCCCCAGCTTTTCCACGAGCCGGCGCAGCGCCGTCAAGCGCACGCCGACCTCGGAGATGTCGTCGGCGAGCGCGTCCATCTCGCCGAGCTCGACGCGCGCGTGCTGCAGCGGCTCGACGCCGCCGACGCCGACGCTCGCTGCCGCCGCGGCCGCAGCCGACGACGCCGCCGCCTCCGCGCCTTCACGCCGCGGCGCCGCCGCTTCCAACGCCGCGACCGCCGCGCCGATCTCGTCGAGCCGCGCCAGGAGCTGCGCGATGTGCCCCGCCTCGATCGCGTTCGGCCGCTCGCGAAACGGCGCCAGCACCTCCTCGAACGCGTGCGCCAGCTGCGCGATCGCCGCCTGCTTGACCACGCGCGCCGCTCCCTTGAGCGTATGCGCCGCGCGCAGCAGCGCCGGCAGCTCCTCGGCGCCGGCGCCGCCGCGCTCGAGCGCCAGCACGCCGCGCCCCATCGCCTCGCACAGCTCGCGCGCCTCGACGCGAAAATATTGATACGGGTCCTTGGTCATCACGCGCTCGGTCGGATCAGCCGCCCGAGATCGCGCGACAGCGACGACAGCTGCGACGACGTCTGCAAGGTCTGGCTCGAGCTGGCCTCGGTCTCGCGCGCCGCCTGCGACACGTTGACCGCCGCCAGGTTCACCTGCTCCACTGCCGTCGTCTGCTGCTTGGTCGAGAACTCGATCTCCTTGGCCGCTTCGGTCGTCGTCGTCACCAGGCTGGCGATCTGCTTGAACGAGCTGGCCACGTCCTCGAACTGCCGCGTGCCCACTTCGACCGCCTTCGAGCCCGACTCGGTCGCCATCACCGTCGTGTTCACCGCCGAGCGGATGTCGTCGACGAGCCCGCGGATCTCCTTGGTCGACGAGCCCACGCGATCGGCGAGCTTGCGGATCTCGTCGGCGACGACGGCGAAGCGCTTGCCGACCTCGCCGGCACCGGCCGCTTCGATCGTCGCGTTGATGGCGAGGATGTTGGTCTGCTCGGCGAGCTCGTTGATGATCTCGAGGATGCCGCCGATCTGCTGCGACTTCTTGCCGAGCTCGAGCATGTGCGAAACGATGACGTCGACCTGCCGCTTGATCGCGTTGACCGACTCGTGCGTGCGCGTCATCGTCTGATCGCCCGAGCGCGCCGCGCCGACCGTCTCGCCCGCGATCTGCGCCACGCGCTTGGCGCTCTCGGCGATCTGCCGCGACGTGGCCAGAAGCTCGCTGATCGTGGTCGTAATCTGGCTCATCGCCGTCGCCTGCTCCTTGGCGCCGGACGCTTGCTGATTGGCCGCCGCCTGCAGCTCCGCCGACGAGGATTGCACGTGGCTGATGGCCGACCCGATCTGCGACGACAACGAGCGCGTGATGGCGAAGCCGGCGAGGGTGACGAGCACGAGGCCGATGAGCGTGCCCCAGATGATCGTGCCGCGCGCGGCGCTCGCCGCCGATTCGACCTCGGCGGCGCGCTGGCGCAGAAGCTCGCGCTCCTCGCCGGTCATGTCGCCGGCGATGCTGCGGATCTGATCCATGTAGCGCTTGCCCGCGCCAGCCTGCACGTGCTTGGTGACTTCGGCGACGGCGCCGGCGCGCCGCTGCTCGATGGTCGCGCGCAGCTCGCCCATCTTGGCCGCGATCGCCGGCTCCAGCTCGCCGAGGCGCGCCTGCTGGCTCGGATCGTTGGCGGTCAGCTCGCGCAGCTCGCGCACGGCCTGTTCCAGCGTCGCCGCCGCGGCGTTGTAGGGCTCGAGGAACGCCTCGTCACCGGTGATGACGAACCCGCGCTGCCCGGTCTCGGCGTCGCGCAGATGATCGACCACGGCCGAGATGTGCTCGATGATGATGTGCGTGTGCGCGACCTGATAGCTCGTCGCCGTCAGCGTCGCGATGCTGCGATAGGCGACCACGCCGATGATCGCCAACACCACGAACGACAGCGCGAAGCCGGCGGCAATCTTCCTTCCGAAGGTCCACATCTCATCGCTCCTTGGCGGCGTCGCTGACGCGCGCGGCGATCGTTTCGATCAATGGTGGAATGGCGACCACGTTGTGACGCAGGAGCTCGTCGGGCGCGACCTCGGCGTAGCCGTCGAAGCGGGCGAACGCGAGCGCCACCGGCTCGGGCGCGTTGGCGAGCAGGAACCAGCGCGGCGGCTCGTCGTCGGCGACGCGGCCGAGCAGCGCCGCCAGGCTGTAGACGGGCACGAGCGCGCCGCGCAGCCCGGCCAGGCCGAGCGCGCCGGTGATGGCGCTCGACAGCGGCACGATCTTGCGCGCGGCGGCGAAGCCGGCCACCTCGGCGAGCTTGACGGCGTAGCGGTCGCCGCCGATGCGCAGGCGCAAGATGCGCTCGCCGCCGTCGGCGCGCGACGCGGGCGCACGCGCGAACGACTCGTCGAACGCGCGGCGCAGCGCAGCCGTACGCTCGCTCACGCCGGCCCTCCGACGGCGCGCAGCTCGGCGCGGCACAGCTCGACGAGCGCATCGCGGCCGAGGCTGCCGCCGAAGAGCACGAGGCGCAGCGGCGCTTCACGTGGCAGAAGCTCGAGCGCGGCGCCGAGCTCGCGCTGCGCCATCCGCCGATCGCCGACGCGGCGCGCGATGAGGCCGAGATGCAGGTGCGGCATGGCGAAGCCGGCGTCGTAGCGCGCGGCGAGACGATCTTCGGCGACGGCGGCGTCGAGCTCGCCGGCCTGCTCGCGCAGAAGCGCCAGGAGATAGTGCGCGTCGGCGTCGCGCGCGTCGGCGTCGACGAGCCCTGCGCAGACGGTCTCGGCGTCGGCGAGCCGCCCGGCGTGGGTCAAAAGGACGGCGCAGAGCCGCTCGGATTGCCGATCGGCGCGCACGGGGTCGGGGAGCGCGGCGAACGCCTCCAGCGCTTCCACGAAGCGCTCCTGGCGCATCAGCTCGAGCGGCCCGGCGAGCGCGGCGTCGATCGGCGGCGCCACCGGCGGCGGACGCAAAGGCACGATCGGCGCCGGCGCATCGTTCGTCGCCGTCGTCATCGGCGCCGGCGGCGTCTCCGTCGGCGGCGGCGTCTCCGTCGGCGGCGTCGCCGGCACCGCGACGAACGGGAGCACCACCGCCGCCGCCGCGTCGCGCCGCCGATAATAAAAAGCGCCGTGCGAGCTCTGCAGCTCGAACTCGTCCGACAGCTCGCGCAGCGACTCCGCGTGCCCGAGAAACAGGTGTCCGCCCGGCGGCAGCGCGCGCGCCACCCGCGCCACCAGCGCGCGCGCCTGCTCGCGTGAGAAATACATGATCACGTTGCGCAGAAAGACCACGTCGAACGCGCCCGGCCGCCACAGATCGGGCGCCTCCTCGACGAGGTTGCGCACGGCGAACGACACGCGCGCGCGGATCGCGTCGTCGACCGCCCACTCGCCGCTCTTCTCGCGGAACGCGCGCGCGCGCAGCTCGGGCGCCGTCTGCCGCAGCGACCACGGGCCGTACGAGCCGCGCCGCGCCCGCGCGATCGCCAGCGGGTTCACGTCGACGCCGACCACCGAGGCCGCCGTGCGCTCGTGCGCCAGAATCGCCAGCGTGTAGGCCTCCTCGCCCGAGGCGCAGCCGGCCGACAAGATGCGCGCCACGCCGGGCCGCGCCAGCGCCACCTCGCTGAACGCGCGCAGCTGATCGGCGTCGCGAAAGAAGTAGGTCTCGCCGACGGTGAGCTCGGCCGCCAGCGCCTCGAGCTCGCGCGCCGCCGCCGGCGCGGCCAGCCGCTCGAGAAATCCGCCCACGCCGCCGGCGCCGGCCTCGGCGCAGCGCTCGAGCACGCTGGCGAGCACGCCGTCGTCGACTTCGTTGAGGTGCAGCCCCAGCCGCGCGCCGGCCAGGCCGCGCAAACGCGCCAACGCTTCGTCCGCGGCGCGCTCCCTCATGCCCGCCCGAGCGCGAGCCGCTGCCAATCGTCGTCCGACAAGAGCCGCGACGCGCGCAGCACGATCAAGAGCTGCGCGTCGGCCACGCCGATGGCATCGACGATCTCGGTGCGCGCGATCTGCATGAGCG
>DASXOU010000669.1:0-3078 GCA_036494045.1 Polyangia bacterium
CGATGGTGAAGTACTACGAGAACGGCCCGCTGCCGACCTGGATCGGCTGGTACGCGCAACAGCGCCTGCCGCGCGGCTTTCACATCGGCGTGGCGCTCTCGACGCTGGCGCTGGAGCTGGTGCTGCCGTTCACGCTGCTTCTGACGCGGCGCTGGCGGGCGCGCGCGTTCGTCCTCTTCACGATCTTCCAGATCGGCATCATCGCGACGGGAAACTACGCTTTCTTGAACTACCTCGTGCTCCTTCTCGGCTTCACGATCGCGTGCGATCTGCCGCCCGCCAAGACGCCGGCGTGGCGCGAGCGGCTCGGCTGGGGCGGCCTCGTCGCCTACGTGCTGGTGACCGCGCTCGGCTTTTCGCGCATGTGGCGCTTGCCGCAGGAGCTGTTGTCGCCGTTTCGCATCGGCGAGAACTACGGCCTCTTCGCCGTCATGACGCGCGCGCGCTACGAGCTCGAGTTCCAAGGCACGCTCGACGGCAAGACCTGGGTCGCCTATCCGTTTCGCTGGAAGCCGCAGGATCCATACAAAGCGCCGGGAATCTACGCGCCCTATCAGCCGCGCTTCGAATGGGATCTGTGGTTCGCCTCGCTCGACGACGTCACGGAGTGGCCGTGGATCGTGACCGCCCAGGAACGGCTGCTCGCCGGCGAGCCGACGGTGCTGCACCTGTTCGCGCGCGATCCGTTCGCCGGCAAGCGGCCGCAATCGGTGCGCGTGGTCAAGTGGCAGTACTGGTTCACGACGCCGGCGGAGAAGCGCGCGACCGGCGCGTGGTGGCGGCGCCAGGAGATCGGCGAGTACACGCCGCCCCTGCCGTGATACGACGGGGCATGAGCCGAACCCGACGCCAATTCCTCCTCGATGCGGCGGCCGTCGCCGCGCTGGCCTCGATCCCGAAGAAGCGCGCGCACGCGCAATCGGCGCCGCTGGCGACGGTCATCGCGACCTGGGACTACGGGCTCGAGCTCGTGATCGCGGCGCAGAAGGCGCTGGCGGCGAAGAAGGAGCTCTTGGATGCGCTCGAAATCGGCGTGAACGTCGTCGAGAACGATCCGACCGTGCACACGGTCGGCTACGGCGGGATGCCCAACGAAGACGGCGTGGTGCAGCTCGACGCCGCGATCATCGACGGGCGCACGCATCGCGCCGGCTCGGTCGCCGCCATCGAGCGCATCAAGAACCCGATCAGCGTCGCGCGCAAGGTCATGGAGCGCACCGAGCACGTCCTCCTCGTCGGCGCCGGCGCCAACGCGTTCGCCAAGAAGTACGGCTTCGCGGAGACCGACCTGCTGACGCCCGAGTCGCGCGCGGCGTGGCTCAAGGCCAAAGCCAGCTTCTGGAAGAAGCCCGACGAGCATCACGACACGGTCTGCTGCATCGGCATCGACGCGCGCGGCGATCTGGCGACGGCGGTGTCGACGAGCGGCTTGCCGTGGAAGCTGGCCGGACGCGTCGGCGACTCGCCCATCATCGGCGCCGGCAGCTACGTCGACAACGAGGTCGGCGGCGCCTGCGCGACCGGCGTCGGCGAGCTGACGATGCGGACCTGCGCGTCGTTCGCCGTGGTCGAGCGCATGCGCGCCGGTGCCGAGCCGTCGGCGGCGTGCACCGCGGTATTGAACCAGATTCTACGAATTGCGCGCGAAGTGCGGACGAATCCTCATATGCAGCTCGCGTTCATCGCCATGAACAAGCGCGGGCAGGTGGGCGCGGCGGTCTATCGCAAGCAGAAGAAGGTGTTCCGCTACGCGCTCGCGCGCGGCAACGAGGCGCCTGCGCTGCATGAAGTGGCGCCCCTGCTTCCGGCGTGATCGGTCGAATTGGTCCGACCATGTTGACTCCTACACCTCGGTTGTTGTAGTCAGGGATGCGAAGTTTGCCGCGCAATTCTGGGCGCGCGGCCGAGGGAGGATCTTGAATGGCGACGACGACTTCGAACCCGGCTCCGCGCAAGAATGGATTCGATTTTGCCGCGTTGACGGCGTCGGCAGGGAAGCAGGATAGCGCAGGCGAGGTCGCGCGATTGCGTGCGGCGCTCGAGACGCTGGCCGAGCTGGTGATCGCGCATGGGGTGATGGACGCGCGGACCTTGGAGTCGATCGTTGGCGATTTGATCGCGCCGCCGATGGTGGCCAAGGCGTTGTCGGCGCCGCTGCCGCCGCCGGCACCGTCGGCTGCGGAGGCGCTGTTGCGCGGGCCGTTGCCGAAGCCGTCGCCGGTCAAGCCGGCGGCGGTCGCCGCCAAGCCGGCTCCCGCTCCCGCTCGCGCTCCCACTCCCGCTCCGAGGCCTGTCGCCGCCAAGCCGGCGCCTGCGCCCGTCGCTGTCAATCCGGCGCCCGCGCCGATCGCGCAGCCCGTCGTGCAGCAGCCGGCGCCGGTCGCGCAGGTGCAGCCGATTCAGGTGCAGCCGGCGCCCGTCGCCGTGCAGCCCATGCCGCAGCCGGCGCCCGTCGCTGTGCAGCCGATCGCGCAGCCGGCGCCGTCGCCCGAGCCGATCGTGCCGCCGTCGTCGGTGCAGCCGGTCGTCGCGTCGCCGTTTCCGTCGGAGCCGGCGCCGTCGGCGATGCCGGCGCGCAAGAATCCGTTCGACGCGCACGACGCGGCGCAGCTCGAGGCCGAGCTCACCGAGACGCCGCCGTCGCTGGCGCCGAAGGGCGGCTTCTTCTCGCGCATCTTCGGCCGTCCCAAGACGTCGCCGGCGGCGGTCGCGGCCAACGCCGCGTCGATCGAGTTCACCGAGCGCGTGCCCAAGCTCCCCGTCGAAGGGCTGTACGCCGAGCAGCAGCGCGCCACCGAGCTGAGCTTCCCGCCGACGGCGCCCGCGCAGCGCAAGCCGCGCGCCGCCGGCGCCGCCGCTCCGCGCAAGGCCCGCCCGGTCGACGCCGCGCCGGCGCGCTTCTGCGATCGTTGCTGGCGCCGCATGGACGCGAGCGGCACGTGCAAGACGTGCAGCCCGTCCGTCTCCGCCTAGCGTCCCGAGTCGAAAGTTCGCTAGCATTCGGCCGGTGCGACATCCCCGGGCGCTTCGTTGCTCCTCCCTTAAATACCATCAGGTATTCGCAGTCGTCGAGCCTCG
>DASXOU010000670.1:0-1643 GCA_036494045.1 Polyangia bacterium
TACGCCGGCGAGATCTTCTCGCGCACGCCGATGGGCTTCGATCACGTCGACGTGCCCTTCTTCGACATGAAGACGATCGTCGCCCAGCGCGGCTTGCAGGTGCACCCGAACGTCCTGCCCTACGCCACCAGCGCCCTCGGACGGCGCCTCTTTCCCGCGGTCGCCGCCATGCCCGAGCTATCGGATCCGGCGCGCCTCGCCGATCGCGCCATCGCCGCGCTCGACGACGCCGACGGCCAGCCGCTGTTCCTCACCGTCTTCTTCTCGGCGGCCCATTTTCCCTACGCATCGCCCGATCCGTACTACCGCCGCTTCGGCTCGCCCGACTACTCCGGGCCCTACCGCTACCAAAAGCCGCCGCTGGCGCCACCGCCGGCGACCGAGGCCGACCGCGCGCAGATCCGCGCGCTCTACGACGGCGCCGTCGCCGCCACCGACGCGGCGGTCGCGCGCATCCTGGCGCGCCTGCAGAAGGACGGGCTCGCCGACGACACCATCGTCATCCTGCTCGCCGATCACGGCGAGAACCTCTACGACCTGCCCGAGCGCGGCATGGGCCACGGCGATCACTTGCGCGGCAGCGCCGCCGATCACGTTCCGTGGGTGTGGGTCGATCCGCACGACCGACTGCCCGCGCACGACGTGCCTGGCCTGGTGCGCGACGTCGACTTCGCGCCGACGCTGGCGCACCTCGTCGGCGTGACGCCGCCGCCCACCGACGGCGTCGATCTCGCGCCTCTCTTGCACGGCGAGCGTCCGACGCTCGGCCTCGACGCCTATCAGGAGACCGAGCTGTGGTTCGTCGCCAACGGCCCCGGCTTCGAGTCCGACGAGCGCATCCCCTATCCCACCATCACCGGCGTCACCGACCTCGCGCCCGACGACGACGTGTTCCTGCGTCCCGAGTGGCAGGACACCGTGATCGTCGGCAAGCATCGCGCCATCCGCACCGACGACTGGAAGCTGCTCTATCGCCCGACGCGGCAAGGCGTGCGCTGGAGCCTCTACGATCTGAAGCGCGATCCCGACGAGCGCACCGACGTGCTCGCGGCGCACCCGGACGTCGCGGCGACGCTGCGGCACAAGCTGCAACATTGGATGCTGCAGGACTCGCGCATGACCTTGCGCGGCGACTTCCTGGTGCCGCGATGAGGCGCGCGCTCGTCTTCGCGCTCGCGCTCGCCGGCTGCGGCCGGCACGTCGCGACGCCGGCACACGCGGCGACCGGCGACAAAGCGCCGAGGGCCACGCTCGCGCGCGCCGCAGGCGACGCCATCGCCTATCGCTTCGTCGATCACGCTGCCGAAGCTGCGCTGACGTCGCCGCCACTGCAAGCCGCGTGGAGCGCGCTCGACTATCCCGCCAAGATCGTGGATCCGTACACCGCGCTCCGCGGCGACGAAGTCTTCCGCGTCGCCGAGCTGGCGCTGGCCGACGCCGACGTCGCCTCCTACGGCACGCCGCATCCGATCGCGCCGCAGAAGGCGCGCACGCTCCGTTTCGACCCGGTGTGGAACCGCACGCGCGCCGTCTACGAGTCGAAGCGCGCGCTGTTTGCGCCGGGCGAGACGCGCTACGAATTCGCCGTCCCGCGCGTCGCGCGCGGCGAGCTGCAAGCGTCGCTGGCGGTGCCGCCGGGCGGC
>DASXOU010000671.1:0-13702 GCA_036494045.1 Polyangia bacterium
CAGCACCGGGTTCATCGCCGCCTCGGGCTCGATCCCGCAGGCGGCGGCCTGCATCACCTGGGCACGGCCGATCTCCGCCCCCGAGGCGGTCACGGCCGAGTTGAGCGCCATGTTCTGCGCCTTGAACGGGGCGACGCGCAGTCCGCGGCGCGCCCAGATGCGGCACAGCGCGGTGGTGACGAGGCTCTTGCCCACCGACGAGGCGGTGCCCTGGATCATGATGGTGCGTGCGTTCATCGTCGCGTACAGGCCGCCACCAAGTTTTCGGCGGCGATCGGGTTCGAAGCGAAGTGCGCGTGCACGTAGGAGCCGAGGACGTTGTCTTCGCCGTAGCCTTCGGCAAAAGGCTCGGCGCGGTAGAGCGTGCGCACGCGATAGGCGTCGCCGCGCGCGCCGTCGAGCGTGGAGTAGCGGAACTGGTGACCGCGTAGGCGCAGGCCGGTGGCACCGAGCGGCGTCGTGCGCTGCGTCTCGACCTCGACGTAGCCGATCGCTTGCAAGCGATCCGCCATCACCGCGGTGCCGGCGACGAGCCCGAGCATGGGATGGCTGACGCCGTCGACGGTGTGAATGGCGTCGGCGAGGTACATGAGCCCGCCGCACTCGGCGTAGATGACCACGCCGCGGCGGGCGGCGTCACGCATCGACGCGCGCATCGACTCGTTGGCGGCGAGCCGGGCGGCGTGCAGCTCGGGATAGCCGCCGCCGAGAAGAACGCCGTCGACGTCGGGCAGCGCCGCGTCGGCGATCGGCGAAAAGGGCACCAGCTCGGCCCCGAGCGCGCGCAGGGCGGCGAGGTTGTACTCGTAGTAGAAGTGGAAGGCGGCGTCGCGGGCGACTGCGATGCGGCAGCGCCGCGCCGACGGCGGCGGCGGGGCGACCGCGGGCAGGTCGAGCGGCGGGGCGCTGCGCGCGAGCGCGACGAAGGCGTCGACGTCGTTCCACTCGGCGAAGGCGGCGCCCCACGCGGCGACGAGCGCGTCGGGTACGATCTCCTCGTCGGCGGTGCGCAGTCCGAGGTGGCGCTCGGGAAACGCGCGCGCCGCGTCGCGTGGCAGGCCGCCGACGACGGGCACGTGGGCGCGGCACGCCTGCTTCAAGAGATCGAGATGGCCGCGCGAGCCCACGTGGTTGGCGAACAGCCCGGCGAGCCGAAGCGCGCGATCGAAGTCGCGCAGCCCGACGCCGAGCGCGGCGATGGTGCGCGCCATGCCGCCGGCGTCGACGACGGCGACCACCGGCGCGGCCAGCCACTTGGCGATCTCGGCCGCCGAGCCCGCCTCGCCGTCGGGCGATGCGCCGTCGTAGATCCCCATCATGCCTTCGATGAGCGCGACGTCGGCGCCGGCGGCGGCGCGCGCGAACGTCTCGACGACGGCGTCACGGCCCATCATCCAGCCGTCGAGGTTGTGGCTGGTCGTGCCGGTGGCGCGCGCGTGATAGGTCGGATCGAGATAGTCGGGTCCGCACTTGAAGGCGGCGACGCGTAGGCCGCGCGCGCGCAGGGCGGCGGTCAGCGCCAGCATCGTGGTCGTCTTTCCGACTCCGCTGGCCTGCCCGGCGATGACGAGACGCGCGACGGTCATATTAATGATGATAGCCAGCCCCGGGCGCCGACCGGCGTCAAGCATTACCGAGAGCACCGGCGAAAGCGCGCTCTAAGTGCCCGTCGGCAAAGGAGGCTGACGGTCGCCGACATTTTTGCCTTGAAAACGATGATTTTGATAATTATTATCAAAATCAGGTAGCGAGAGGTGAAGTCGTGATCGTTTGTTTGTGCCGCGCCGTTTCGGAACGAACCATCGATAAAAAGATCGCCGAAGGGGCGCGCACGCCCGCCGACCTGGCCGCGCGTTGCGGCGCCGGCACCGCTTGTGGCGCGTGCGTTCCCACGCTCGAACGGATATGCTCGCGCGCGTGCGGCCCCGACGAGCGTGCAGCATGCGACGCTGCGTCGTCCACCGACGCCGCAGCGTGAGATCATGAAGGGTGATCCCCAGATCATCGACCTGTTGAACCGAGTCCTCACCGCCGAGCTCACCGCGATCAACCAGTACTTCATTCACGCACGCATGTGCGAGAACTGGGGCTACGAGCGGCTGTGGAAGAAGATCCGCGCGGAGTCGATCGGCGAGATGAAGCACGCCGACGAGCTCATCGTGCGCATCCTCTTTCTCGACGGCATTCCCAACCTGCAGCGCCTCGCCAAGGTCAATGTCGGCGAGAGCGTCGCCGAGCAGCTGCGCCTCGATCTCGACGTCGAGAAAGAGGCGATCAAGATGCTCAACGAGGGCATCGAGCAGGCGCGCGCCGCCGGCGACAACGGCTCGCGCGAGCTGCTCGAGAAGATCCTTCACGGTGAAGAGGAGCACGCCAATTGGCTCGAGGCGCAGCTCAACTTGATCGCGCAGGTCGGCGAAGCCAATTACCTCGCGCAGCAGATCAAGCACGAGGACGAATAGCGCGCCGGCGCCGCTGCGTCAGGGAACGCAGCGCCCCGAATCACACCCCGAATAGCCGATCGACTTGCAGTCGAGGCGCTCGTTGCCCTTGTCGTCGCAATACTCGAGCTTGTCGCCGTTGCAGACGTCGAAGTTTTGATCCTCTTGGCAGTCGACGAGGTGGCCCGAGCTGCCGACGCAGCCGTAGGTGAATGGGCCATTCGCCGGCCCGCAGGTCGTCCCGCTCGGGCAGTGCATGCGCTCCTGACGCCCGCTGTCGTCGCAGCGGAGGACGTCGCCGCCGTCGCAGCCGATGGTGTCGGGGCTGGGCGTGCACGCCGGCCCGTTGCCCACGCACGCGCCGCCCGTGCAGGTGGCGTCGTAATCGCTGCAGTCTTCGCCGGGGAGGAGGAGGCCGCCGAGGTCGCTGCCGTCCTTCCAGCTGGTCTGCTTCTCGCACCTCGGGATCATGCTGCCCATGCACGTCGTCGGCGCCATCGTCGGATCGCAGGTGCCGAGGCCGCAGCGCGCCTCGTCGCCGACGGTGATGCAGTGCAGCCCCGCGGCGCGCAGTCTTGCGTGACCACGCGCGCGCCGGCGAACGCGTCGCACAGAGTGAGCGTGTCGCCGTCGCATGACCAGGTCGGCGTGTCGCACGCGGTCGGCGACGGCGTCGACACGCAGTCGAGCGCGGCGCCGCAGTCGAGCCCGGCGGCGGCGAGACAGTCGAGCTCGGCCGGCGTCAGCGCGACGCCGACGTTGCGCCACGGCATCGAGAGGCCCTGCGACCAGGTCGCGCACTCGGGAAAGTCGATGTTGGTGGCGAACGTCGGCGGCGTCACGCACGCCGTCCAGTGCAAGCAGGCGTCGACGACCGCGTCGCCGGTCTCGCCGTCGCGCGCGCCGCCGCCGCAACCCGCGCAAATAAGTGACAGCAGCATCGCTAGGCGCATGCTCATGCGGCGATCATAGCGCCCCTCGGCCGACGGCCTATCTTCCTTTTCGATGACGAAGAGGATCGACGACTACGCGCCGATCGGCGACGGCCGCTCGGTGGCGCTCGTCTCACGCGCCGGCGACGTCGATTGGCTGTGCTGGCCGCGCTTCGACTCGCCATCGCTGTTCGGCGCGCTGCTCGACGATCGCGCGGGCCGCTGGCAGCTCGCGCCGACGACGCCCGGCGAGGCGCGGCGCGCCTACGCCGGCGACACCAACGTCCTGCGCACCACGTTCGTGACGCCGACCGGCCGCGTCGTCGTCGAGGACTTCATGACCATCGGCTCCGAAGCCGACAAGAAGCGCGCGCTCGTGCCCGATCACGAGATCGTGCGCATCGCCCGCTGCGTCGAAGGCGAGGTCGAGCTCGTGCAATCGTTCGCGCCGCGCCCCGATTACGGCAAACAGCCGCGCCTGCGCGATCGTGGTCCCTTCGGCCTCGCCGTCGACACGCGCGCCGGCACCGCCATCTTCCGCAGCACCATGCCGATGGCGCGCGTCGACGGCGGCGCGCGCGGCACGCAGCTCCTGCGCGCCGGCGACACGATCTACTCGTCGCTCGGCTTCGCCGACGACGGGCCCGCGGTGCTGCCGCCGCTCGGCCTCGCCACCGAATGCTCGCTGCAGCGCACGCTCTCGTGGTGGCAGACGTGGGCCGCGCGCATCGGCTACCACGGGCCCTTTGGCGACGCCGTCCGCCGCAGCGCGCTCGCGCTCAAGCTGCTCATCTATTCGCCGTCGGGCGCCGTGATCTCGGCGCCGACGACGTCGCTGCCCGAGCGCCGCGGCGGCCGCCTCAACTGGGACTATCGGTTCTGCTGGCTGCGCGACGCCTCGCTCACCATGCGCGCGCTCATGGCGCTCGGCTTCGCCGACGAGGCGCAGGCGTTCGCCAGCTGGCTCTTGCACTCGACGCGGCTGACGCGCCCGCGCCTGCGCATCCTCTACGACGTCTACGGCAACCACCCCGGCGCCGAGCGCGAGCTCCCCGGTTGGCGCGGCTTCGACGGCGCGCGCCCGGTGCACATCGGCAACGCCGCCGTCGAGCAATATCAGCTCGACGTCTACGGCGAGCTCATCGACGCCATCTTTCAGCTCGCCCGCACCGGTGCGCGCTTCGATCGCGAGACCGATCGCATGCTGCGCGGCTTCGGCGACTACGTCTGCAAACACTGGCGCGAGCGCGACGAAGGCATCTGGGAGCCGCGCTCGGGCCGCGCCGAGCACACGCACTCGCGCCTCTTGTGCTGGGTCGCCGTCGATCGGCTGGTCGCGCTGGGCGAGCGCGGCGCCATCCGCCTCGGCCGCGCCGCCCTCGCCACGCTACACGCCACGCGCGACGAGATCCGCCGCGAGATCGAGACGCGCGCGTGGAACGACGCCCAGAAGAGCTACGTCGCCACCCTCGACGGCGACGACGTCGACGCCACGCTCCTCTTGCTCGCCTGGTACGGCTTCGTCGACGCGGCGGACCCGCGCATGCGTGCGACATATTGTCGCGTGCGCGACGAGCTCGGCGCCGGCAGCCTTCTCTATCGCAACCACAGCGGCGACGCGCCCGGCGAAGGCGCCTTCGGAATCTGCAGCTTCTGGGGCGTCGAGTATCTCGCCCTCGGCGGCGGCACCGTCGACGAAGCCGAGCGCGCCTTCGCTGACATCGTCGCCTGCGCCAACGACGTCGGCCTGTTCGCCGAAGAGATCGATCCGTCGAGCGGCGCCGCGCTCGGCAACTTCCAGCAGGCGTTCACGCACGTCGGCCTGGTCAACGCCGCCTTCACCATCGCGCGCCACCGCGGCGACGTCGCGGCCTCGTCACCACGCCAGGTGCAGCTGTGATGGCGCCGATGAGCCTTCTCAGTTGGGCGCTGTGGGGATTCGTCGGCACCGTCGTGCTCTCGACGCTGGCGGCGACCTGCCAGGGCCTCGGCCTCACGCGCATGAACATCCCGTTCATCCTCGGCACCATGTTCACGCCCGACCGCGATCGCGCCAAGGTCGTCGGCCTCGGCGTGCACCTCGTCAACGGCTGGATCTTCTCGCTGCTCTATATCGCGACGTTTCGCCTGCTCGACCGCGCCGGCATCGTCCTCGGCGGCGCCATTGGTCTGTTGCACGCGCTCTTCGTCCTCACCGTCGTCATGCGCGTCCTGCCCGGGCTGCATCCGCGCATGGCCTCGGAGCATCACGGCCCGGCGACGGCGCGCCAGCTCGAGCCGCCCGGCTTTCTCGCGCTCAACTACGGCGTGAGCACGCCCATCGCCGTCGTCCTCATTCACGTCGTCTACGGAATGATCCTCGGCGGCTTCTATCGTTTCGGTTGATCGCGTCTAACGTGATTGCGCGAGGGCGCGCGCATGTCGTCGCGTCCATATCGCCAGCCCGATTCCGGCGATGAGCACGAGAATGCAGCCCCATTGCGCCGGCGTCAGCCCGTAATAACGCGCATCGGGCTCGGGAACGTCGGTCGCACGCAGAAAATCGAACCCGAACCGCATCGGCGCATACGCGAGCGTCAACAGCGTGACATAAAGGCCGAGCGGCTGCTTTCCCCGTCGCCGCAACAGCGCGAACAGGAGCGCCATCCCCGCCGCCCACAGCGCCTCGTCGAGCCCGAGATCGTGGCGCGGACCGGGCGGAATTCCCGGGAGCTGATATTGCACCGCGAGGAAGAAGTGGGTGAGCCGCCCGGGATGATCGTGCGCGGTGAAGCAGCCGAGCCGCCCGAACATCCAACCGGTAGCGAGGCCGTAGGCGAGCGAATCGGCATACGGCATCACCGGCTGGCGATAGAACCGGCACCACGCGAATAACCCGATCAACGCCCCGGTAAATCCGCCAAACGACGAGAAACCACTTATTGGATTGATGATATCGATGAGCCGCGGACGCGACCAGAAGTTCTGATATGCGAACACATCGAACAGGTGCGCGCAGAGAAATCCGACCACCAGCGACCAGGTCACCATCGAATCGACGCGCTCGTCGACGAGACCGAGCTCGCGCCCGCGCTTCTTGGTCAAGCGCAGGCCCACGAGGATCCCGGTCGCCACCAGGATCCCGAATGCGTGGATGGTCAATTTTCCGATTATTGGAAACGGGATGGAGGGGAAGTTGATATTGAACCAGGGGATCATCGGCAATCCGTTATAAACGTTATTTTTGTTTCTTGTATCTAAAGTTTTGGTATATTGCTCGCCACCATGCCTAGACCACGCAAGAACGATCCGACCTCGCTCATCAATCCGATCATCACGGACTTCGCGCATCGGCTCGCCGCCGTGGTCGAGCGCTTCACCGTCGGAAGAATCGAAGCCGCGGTGCGCGCCAGCGGCAACGCGCTGCAAGGCCGCCGCGGTCGCGCCGGCGCAGCGGGTCGTACGCGCGGCAAGACGCTGTGCTACTACCCGGGATGCCGGAATGTCGCGGCGCCGCGCTTCGGCATGTTTTGCGCTGCGCTGCACAAGGACATTGCCAAGTCGGAAAAAGAGAAGTATCGCGCCGCGCGCGGCAAGAACGGCACCTCTGCCAAGGCGCCCGGCAAGCGTGGCCGCAAGCGCCGCGGCCCCGGCCGTCCGAGCGCGTCCGCCTAAACCACACGCGCCGTTGCATTCCCTGCGATCGGCGCTGTTCCCCATCCTCGTCGCCGCCTGTTGCGTCGCCGGCGCTTGTACGCGCGTGCCGTCGGTGCGCGTGGAGGCGCATGCGGTCGAAGGCACGCGTCCGACGCTGTGGGCGCTGCGCTGTTTCGCCGACGGCCTGCCGCCGCCGGTGAAGCTTTCGTGGCGCCTCTCGCCCGGCGCCAAGCCGGTCGCTGGCGCGCCGCAAGACGAGCCAGTCGACTTCGTGCAGCCGCCCGGGCGCGACGTTGCTTGGGCCGAGTGCGCAGCGACGGGCGCCGACAACAAGACCGTGCGCGCCACGCATTCGCTGGTCGCGATCGCCGTCAACGCCGCGCCGGCCGCCGCCAAAGCGGGCGCGCTCGTCACCGTGCGCGGCAGCGGCTTCGGCCCCTGGGCGAACGCCGACGATCGGCTGTGGCTGGTGCCGCCATGGGGCCGCGCCTTCGCCGCCGATTCGTCGTGCAAGGGCGCGGCGTGGACCGACGCGGCGGTGACCGCGTGCGTTCCCGCGGCGGCGCGCGGCAAGAGTTGGCAATTGCGCGTGCAGGCCGCCGACACGCTGGCGATCGCGCCGAAGCCGCTGGTCGTGGCGCCGTGACCGCGCCGTCCGCGCGCGCGCGCCTGCCGCTGTTCGTGCTCGTCTTCGCGATCCTGACGATGCTGGCGCCGGCCGCGCCGCTCGCCGGATACGCGCGCACCATCGCGTCGACGGCGCGCGCGCTCGTCGCCACCGGCACGCTCGACGTCGCGCCGTTGGGCGACGGCGCGACGCTGCCGTCGACGGCGCTGCGCCACGGCCGCCGCCGCGCCACCAGCGGCCTCGGCGCCGCGCTCGCGCTCGTCCCCGCCGAAGCGCTCGCCGCCGCCACGCGCACCATCGATCCGACCGCGCGCATCGGCCGCGCCGCCGAAGCCGCTACTGCCGGCGCGCTGGTCGCGCTCGTCTGCGTCGTCTTCTTCGGCATGCTCGTCGCCGACGGTTTGTCGGCGCGCGCGGCGCTCTTCTTCACGCTCGCGCTCGCGTTCGCCACGCCGCTCGCCTGGTACGGCCGTGTCCCCGACGGCACGGCGCTGGCGACGCTGCTGCTTCTCGTCGCCGCCCGCGCCGCGCGCGCGGTGGTCAGCGCCGACGTCGTCGGCCCTGCCGATCGGCGCGCCGCGCTCGCGCTCGGCCTGTCGCTCGGCGCGCTCGTCGTCGTCGAGCCGACGCTGCTCTTCGCCGCGCTCGTCCTCGTCGCATGGTGCGGCCTGCATCGCTACGATCGTCTCGGCGCCGCCGTCGCGGCGCGCGTGATCGCGCCGCTCGCCGCCGGTCTCGTCGCCGTTGTCGTGGAGCGCTGGCACGCCGGCGCGCTGCCCGAGCCGCGCGGCGAGCTTCTGCAAGGTCTCGACGGCCTCGTCCTCTCGACGGGAAAGAGCCTCTTTCTCTACGCGCCCGTGCTGCTGCTCGCACCGTCCGCGCTCCTTCGCTTGTGGCGCACGCATCGCGCCGAAGCGCAGCTCGTCCTCGCCGTCGCCGCCGCGGTGCTGCTCGCGGCCGCCGCGCGCGACGACTGGCACGGCGATCCCACCTGGGGCCCGCGCCGCGCCGTCCCGCTGGTGCCGCTCGCGCTCGAGGCGATCGCGCTCGCCTGGTCGGCGCGCGCCACCGAACGCCGAGGCAAGCGCTCGACATTCCTGGCGCTGCTCATCGCCGTGGGCATCGCAGTGCAAACCGCCGGCATCACGATTTCGCCGTCCACGTATCTCAACGTCATCTCCGAGGTGCGCGTCGCCACCGGCGCGCCGGCGTGGTTCGGCGAAGCGCCCTCCGAGTGTCACTTCATTCCGCAGTTCTCGCCCATCATCGGGCACGCGTGGCTGCTCTCACACCTCGTGCGCCACGATCGCCGCTTCGACGTCAATCCGCCGTACCTGCTCCTGCTCTCGACGCCGCCGCGGCTCGACAACGTCTGGTCGCGCCTCTTCGTCGACTGGTTCGCCATCGGCTGGCCGCCGCTGGCCGCGATCGCCTGGCTGGCCGCGCTCGCCGTCGCTGCCGCCGCCGCCGCGTGGACGCTGCGCCGCCGTCTCGTGCTAGCGTAACGAGATGTCCGACTGGGCGATCCTCGGCTGCGGCTACGTCGGCACGCGCCTCGCCCGCGCGCTGTGCGCCGAGGGCGGCCACCGCGTGCGCGTGTGCGCGCGCAACACCACGCGCCTTGCGCCACTGGCGGCCGTCGGCGCCGAGGTGCACGCGCTCGACGCCGCCAAGCTGCGCGCGTTCGGCCCCGCGCTCTACGGCCTGTCGTCGCCGGTCGTCGTCTACTCGATTCCGCCGCTCGCCGGCCAGCCGCCGGGCGAATCGCTGCGTCGCGCCGCCGACGCGGCCGCCGCCGTCGCAGCGTCGCGCTTTTTGTACCTGAGCTCGACGGCGGTCTACGGCGAGACGCCCGACGGCGAAACCGTCGACGAGGACAGCCCGGTCGCGCTCGGCGATCCGGAGGCGATGACCCGCATCGCCGAAGAGAGCGCCGTCGACATGGCGCGCCTCGCCGGGCTGCGCACCGTCATCCTGCGCCTCGCCGCCATCTACGGCCCCGGCCGCGGCGTGCGCGAGCGGCTGAAGGCGGGCAGCTACAAGCTCGTCGACGACGGCGCGCACTATTTCTCGCGCGTCCACGTCGACGATCTCGTCGGTATCGTGCGCGCCGCTGCCGATCGCGCGCCCGCCGGCGCGGTCTACTGCGTCGCCGACGATCGCCCGACCACGCAGCGCGAGTACGCCGACTGGCTGGTGGCGCGCCTGGGCGTGCCGCCGCCGCCGTCGGTGCCGTCGCTGGCGCCGGGCGCGCCGCGGCGCGGAATCCGCAACCGCAAGGTGTCGAACGCGCGCCTCATGCGCGAGCTCGACTATCACTTTCGCTATCCTTCGTACGTCGAGGGCGAGCAGGCGATCGAAGCGGAGGAGGGCGGCGCGGCGACTCCGCCAGCGCTCGCGCTCGCGCCGCAGCCGCAGGAGCGACGATCGACCGATCCGCTGCGCCAGCTCGCCGATCGCCTCGCCGAAGCGATCGCGCTCCTCGACGACGGCGACGCCAAGACGGCGCGCGCCACGCTCGAGCGCGCGCAGGATCTGCTACCTGGTTTGAACGGGGGTCGGTCGAAGAACTAGAGGCCGAGCAGCTTGTCGAGCGCGTCCTTGTCGCTGCGCTTGCCCTTGGTGTCGTGCTTGGCCAGGATCGTCTGGCGCTGCGCCGCGCCCAGCGACGACGACGCCGGCGCGCGCTTGGCCGACGCCAGCATCTTGCCGTGCTTCTTGCCCGCGTGCTTCTTCATCGCGTGCTTCTTCGAGACCGGCGCCGCGTCGTCGGCGCTGGCCACCGCCGGAGCGGTCGCCTTCACCGCCGTCGTCGCCGCAGCGACGGGCGCCGTCGCCGGATCGTGCAGCGCAGCCGCTGACGCGACCGCCGTGACCGGCGGCGGCGCCGGCGAGCGAGTCAGGTTCACGATCGTGACCATCGAGCCGATCACGATCACGCCGAAGATGGCGCCGAGCGTCGCCCCGAGCCACTTGGGCATCTTCCAGGGGTTCTGCACCGCGTAGTAGTCGATCTTCTTCACGACTGGGACCTCCCTCTTCGTACGCGCGTTGGTGCACGCGCCATTCCAGGGTGGTTCTACGAAATCATTGACGATTTTGCGTTACGCTGGGGTCTGCACTCCCAGTGCGCGGATCAGATGGCCCCACGGGTTTCACACTTGAGGTTGCAGGCTTGGCGCTGCTACGGAAGGCCGTTGCCACCGTCATCGGGGGCGCCGCCCCCAGCGGATGAAGGGGAGCCCACGAACGCAGGCTCGGACGACTGCGCCGGCTCTTCTTCGATCGCCGCGCTCTTCGGCTGCGGCCGCTCTTCCTGCACGCGAATTTGTGCGCGGATCGACGACGCGCAGTCGACGAGCAGCGCGCGCAGCCGCGGATAGAGCGAGCGCGACGGCAACAGCGGCTCCATCGGGATCTTGGCGACGACGTCCCAGATCTGCTGATCGGTGACGTTCGCCTGGCCGGCGAGCTCGACGAGTTGCGCCAGTTGCGGCGGCCGCAAGAACACCACCGTCGGTGGGCGCGCATCGGGGAAGAGCGTGAGGTAGAAGCCTTCCTTGTCGCTGGCTGCGGCTTGGAGGTGCACCGCGACGGATGACCATCCTCCCTCGCCGTCGTGCTCGATGGTGCGACGCGCTTGCATGGTTAGATCCTATACACCAATTACCGCGGCAGCGAATAGATCGCGGTGCCGTCGGTAAAGTAGATCTGCAAAGCCGAGAGCGCGACCGCGCGCGGCGGCTCGATTGCCAGCAGGGTCGGACCCGAGCCGTCGAGCGCGAGCCGCACGAGCGCGCCCGAGCCGTTGATGTAGACGCCCTTGTCGTCGACGGCGAGCGGCTGCGCCAACGAAGGCGAGACCACGACGCGGCCGTTGCCGTCGCTGCGGAAGACGGCGACGTCGCCCGAGCCGATGGCGACGATCTCGTTCATCGCCAGCGTTCCGGCGCCGACGGCGATGGCGTTGCCGTGCAGCGTCGATTGGCCGAACGGTGTCGACATCGTCGGCGCCGCCAGCGGGCGCGCGAACACGCCCGACTGATCGCTGTAATAGACGTTGGTGCCGTCGACGGCGAGGCCGCCCGGGTTGCCCACCAGATCGGCGACGATCACCTCGACCGAGTTGTTGATTGCCGTCGGCACGCGCACCACCGCGTTCATGCCGTTGTAGGCGTCGACGTCGCCGTAGACGTCGGTGATCCAGTAGACGAACCCGCCGGCGGCGACGATGGGCGCGCCCTTGAGCGCGTGCTGGCCGGTTGCCAGCGGCACGGCGTCGCCGGCCGGCAGCGGCGCCATCATGATCTCGTCGGCGTCGACGTAATAGACGCCGTTGTCGTCGACGGCGACGCAGCCGTTCTTGTCGCCGCCGGCCGCCACCTGCACCGGCGTGCCGCCGCCGACCGCGACCTTCATGATCGCCGGCGTACCGTCGGACCAGTACACGAAGTGCGCGTCGGCGGCGAGGCAGTTGGTCAATGTTTGCGCGCTGCCGAGCGTGGTCGGCGCCGCCACGCTCATGTCGAGCGGCACGCCGGCATCGGGGATCGTCACGTGCGACGACCCGCAGCCGGCGACGAGAATTACGGTGAGCACCAGTCTAGGAAGCGACACGCGCGCATTGTAGTATGCCGCGCATGTCAACGTCGCCTACGTTCGGAATGATCGGGCTCGGGACCATGGGCGAGAACCTCGCGCTCAACCTCATGGAGCACGGCACGCCGGTGGCCGTGTGGAACCTCGAGACGGAGTGGACCGACAAGTTCATCGCCGCGCATCCGGATGCGACGGGATGTAAGACGCTCGCCGATCTGGTGCGCGCGCTGCCGCGACCGCGGCGGATGCTGATGATGATCAAGGCGGGCGCACCGGTCGACCTGACGATGGAGAAGCTGGCGCCGCTGTGCGAGCCGGGCGACATCGTGATCGACGGCGGCAACTCGTGGTTCAAGGACACGCAAAGGCGGGAGGCGGCGTGGCGCGACAAGGGGCTGCGCTTCGTCGGCATGGGCGTGTCGGGCGGCTCCGAGGGCGCGCGGCGCGGGCCGTCGATGATGCCGGGCGGCGCCAAAGAGGCGTGGCACGAGCTCGCGCCCGCGCTCGAGTCGATCTCGGCGCATTCGAAGCACGGCGCGTGCGTCGCCTACGTCGGCCCCGACGGCGCCGGCCACTTCGTCAAGATGGTGCACAACGGGATCGAGTACGGCGACATGCAGCTCATCGCCGAGGTGTACGACGTCTTGCGGCGCGGCTTCGGCTACGACGCCGGGCGCATCGCCGAGACCTTCGAGAAGTGGAACGCGGGCGCGCTCGACTCGTTCCTGCTCGAGCTGTCGGCGCGCGTCCTGCGCGTGCGCGACGAGAAGAGCGGCTCGCCGCTGGTCGACCGCGTGCTCGACGTCGCCGGGCAGAAGGGCACCGGCAAGTGGTCGGCGCAGATCGCGCTCGATCTAGGCGTGCCGATTCCGACGATCAACGCGGCCATCGATGCGCGCTTGTTGTCGACGCTGAAGACGGAGCGCGTGGCGGCGTCGGCGATCTTCGTGGGGCCGAAGCCGCACGCGGAGCCGTCGCTCTACGAGCTCATGCCGCGCGCGCTCTACGCGGCGAAGCTGTGCTCGTATGCGCAGGGGATGGCGCTCATCGCCGCCGGCTCGCGCGAGTACAAGTGGGACGTGAACCTCAAGGAGATGGCGCGCATCTGGACCGGCGGCTGCATCATTCGTGCGCGGCTGCTCGAGGACGTCATGCGCGCGTTCGAGCGTCGCCCCGATCTGCCGAACCTGCTCCTCGATGACGACGTGCGCCGAGCGGTGCTCGACGGCGAGGCGCCGCTGCGCGCGCTCGTCGCGGGAGCGCAGGCGGCGGGCGTGCCCGTGCCGGCGCTCGGCGCGACGCTGGCCTACTTCGACAGCTATCGCACGGCCAACCTGCCGCAGAACCTGACGCAGGCGCAGCGCGACGCGTTCGGCGCGCACACCTATCAGCGCAACGACGTCGCCAATCCGCCGTTCGTGCACACCGAGTGGCTCAAGGAGTAGCGCGCGCGAACGCGGCGCGCA
>DASXOU010000672.1:0-14547 GCA_036494045.1 Polyangia bacterium
GAAGGCATCGCCGGCGCCAAGCTGTTGTCGAGCGTCGAGGAGCTGCAGCCGTCGGCGCTGCGCATCTTGATCGCGCGGCGCGAGCGCCGGCCGAAGCTGGCCAATGCCGCGCTGCAGAAGAAGTATCAATTGTTCGTTCGGCCTTATTTTGCCGCGCCGGTGCGCGACGCGCTGCTCGCACACGAACGTTCCAACAAGTTGGCGTCGGGACCACGCCAGCAAGAGGAACCTCGTGGCTCGCAGGGTGCCGTCGCCATCGGCGCGGCGATGCTGGAAGAGGACACCAAGCCGTACACGTTGGTGTCCGGTGGCGCGGTCGCGCGCCGTCGCCTGTTGCTCACGATGGCGGAGGTCGCCGAGAGCGGCGTCGGTCAGGGTAGTGGGTGGTGCGCCGGTCATGCGGCGCGCGTGAGCACTCTGGCGACGGCGCTCGGCCGGGCCATCGGACTGCAGCCCGCCGATCTCGACGCGCTCGACGAAGCCGCGCTCCTGCACGACGTCGGCGAGCTCGGGCCGCAGATGGCGCTGCTCAAGGCGCGGCGTCGCCTGACGCCGACGGAGCTGCGCGCGGTGCGCGGCCATCCGGGCGAGAGCGCGCAGGTGGCCGAGCGCTGTGGCCTGCCCAAGCCCGCCGTCGCGGCGGTGCGCCACCATCACGAGCGCTGGGACGGCAGGGGTTATCCCGAAGGGCTGGCGCGCTCGGCGATTCCGGTGCTGGCGCGCATCCTCGCCGTCGCCGATACGTGGGACGCGATGTTCACCGAGCGGCCGTATCGCGAGCGCATGCCGCCGGCGCAGTGCGCGCGCGCGTTGCGGCTCGCCGCCGGTGGACAGCTGGATCCGGCGCTCGTCGAGCTGTTCCTCTCGCGAAAACTGTGGGAAGCCGCTCAGCCAGCGACGCTGCGAAACGCGGCGATGGTCTGATCTTCGTCGAACTTGTTGTTGAACCCGGTCTTGGTGCGGAACGACGAGTCGTCGACCACCACCGGATACTTGAGGTGCGCGACGGCGCCCGGCGGCAGCGCCGGCAGCCCGAAGCGCCCGAACGCCAGCTTGAGCACGATCTCCGGCACCGGCACGGGCGTGCGTCCGGCGGCGCGAATCAGCGACGACAGCGGCATCGGCTGCGGCCCGGCCACGTTGTACACGCCGCGCAGTTGTTTCTCGAGCGACACGCAGATCGCGTCGGCGGCGTCGTCCTCGTGCATGAACTGATAGAGCGGATCGAAGCCGAGCACCATCGGCACGCGCCGCGCCTTCAGAAAAGTCGCCAGCGTGCCCGACACCGACGGGCCGAGCGTGTAGCACATGCGCAGGACGCAAGTGTCGAGCTCGGGATAGCGCCACAACGCCGAGCCGGCGTACAAGTCGGCGGCGACGAGATCGGCGAGCTCGGGAAACGTGGTCATGGCGAACGGCGGATCTTCTTCGCCGTGATAGAGCGACGAGTCGGCGGCGGCGCCGTAGTAGGTGTGCCGTCCGACGAAGATGCAGCGCTTGGCGCCGTAGTGCGCGCAGTGATCGAAGACGGCGCGCGTGCCGAAGAGGTTGATGCGGAAGCGATCCTCGTTGCGCACCGTCAGATGCGTCACCGTCGCCATGTGGATGACGGCTTCGGGACGGTGCTTTCTGAATACTTCCTCGGCGGCGCGCTTGCGGATGTCGATCTGGAAGACTTCGATGTCCTTGGGCGCGTTGAGCCAGGGACGGCGATCGATGCCGAGCACTTGATGGCCGGCGTCGTGCAGCTTGGTGGCGACCGTGCGCGCGAGGCGCCCGGTGATTCCCGGGATCAAGACTTTCATGGCAACGCTCTCTGCGAAGAATCGTGATGGCGCTCGGCGCCCGCGGCGATGAGCGCGGCGATGCGCTGCTTGACCGAATCGACGAGCGCTTCGATGGCCGCGTCCTCGTCGCTGGGCGAGCCGTGCAGGCGAATCGGCTCACCGTACAAGATGCGCAGCGGCACGCGCCGCGGCACGGGCAGGAGCCACGGCGTGACCGGGATGTACGGCGCGCCGAACAGCTTGGCTACCTTGTACAGGTTCATCACCGTCGGGATCGCGTCGCCGCCGCCGATGAAGGCGAACGGCACGATCGGCGTGTCCGTCGACAGCGCCAGCCGCACGAAGCCCGAGCCGAACTCGACGAGCGAGTGGCGCTCCCAATAGAGCTTCGCGGTGCCGCGCGCGCCTTCGGGAAAGACGAGCAAGAGGCGCTCGTCGCGCAAGATGCGCTCGGCGTGCTCGGGCAGGCCGGTGAGCTGCCCGGTGCGCGACGTCCACATCGCCGAGAAGGGGATGAGGTTGAGGAACTTCTCGACCATCGCTTGCGCGAGCCGCGGCGGCTCCATCTCGAGCAGCATCGACGCCAGCACCATCGCGCCGTCGAGCGCGACGCCGCCCGAGTGATTGCCGACGAGCATGCAGCGCCCGCGCGGCGGAACGTTGTCGATGCCCTCGACGCTGACGGTGAAGTAGTTGCGATAGAGCCACGCCAGGATGGAGAACCAGCGCGTCAGGTCCTTCTTGGAGATCCCGTAGGGATCGAGCCCGCGGCGGTTGAATGGAAGCTCCAGCCGATCGACCCGCGCCGCCACGTCCGCGTCCCACCAGAGCGACAATCCGCCTCCTCGGCAGACGACTCTATCACTGATATAATGGTAGCGCGTGGGGGTGCAGGCGCCGCATGAGATCGTCTTCCGCCATCTGGCGCGCTATCTCGGTCCGCACACGGCCAAGACGGCGCTGAAGACGTTCGCCGAGCGCGCGCTGCAGAAACCTCCCGAGATGGTCACGCGCATCGATGCGCCGCGCCTGTTGCAGGCGCTCAAGCCGATGTTGCGCACGCTCATCGGCGCCGACGAGTGCGACGCGGTTCTCCAGCAAGTCACGCGGGAGCTCAGTCTATGAGTGGCGTATCCATGCGTAACAAAGCAACGCTCGTGGCGATCCCGGTGATCACCGGGATCGTGTACCTCCTCGCGCAGATGTTCTTCGTCGAGGAGCACGCGCGGCAGCTGTTCTTCACGTCCGAGATCGCGCTCATGAAGCTGTTCGGCGCCGCCGGCTGCTTCATCGCGGCGTCGCGCTACCGCAAGCGCGAGTACATGGGCGTGGCCTGGTACCTCATCGGCATCGACTACTTCCTGCTCTTCGCCAAAGATCTGATGTTCGGCCGCGTGATCCACCTGCCCGGGCTCGATCCCGAGCTCGCGTCGACGTTGCGCGTGATCTTCGTGATCATCGGCAACGTCGCCTCGGCAATAGGCTGCATCATGCTCGCGCGCGTGTGGCACGTCGCCGGCATTGCGCTGCCGGGATCGCGACGCTTGCAGTACGGCGCGATGATCGTCGGCATCGCCGTCGCCATCGCGCTCGTCGGCTGGGGCACCTGGCAGGACGTGACGACCTTGATCCATCGCGGCGACAAGGACGCCTACGTCGCGATCGCGTCGAACCTCGGCGACATCGTCAGCTTCTCGGCGATCGCGCCGATCCTGTTGACCGCGATCGCGATGCGCGGCGGCGCGCTGGCGTGGCCGTGGGCGCTCGTGACCTTGTCGAACATGGGCTGGCTGCTCTACGACATGTCGTGGAGCTTCGAGCGGCAGTGGGCGCTCTCCGAGCACACGCTGCGCATCGTCGCCGAGTTCTGGCGCGGCCAGGGCTGCATCATGGCGTTCGCGGCGGGGCTGGCGCAGCGCTGGGCGATCCGCTCGGCGTCTCGTACGTAGCGAACAAGTACAAGATCAAGATCGACAGCCACGAGAAGATGTCGACGCCGGTCGTGAGATCGATCGTGACGTGAAAGACGACGCCGGCCCACGCGGCGGCGCGGCGCGTGCGCGGATGCCAGAGCAGCGCGGCGAGGGCGAGCTCGGTGGCGATGGCGCCCTTGGCCATGAGGTGCCCACCGACGGGCGAGCGCAGAAAGTCGATGATGGCGTGGGGCACGCCGCGGGCGATGGCGCGGTTGCCGTAGCGGACCACGCGATCGGCGAGCACGCGGCCCGAACGCCAGTCGGCGTCGAGGAGCTTGGTCCCGGCGGAGGTGACGTAGATGATCGTGAGCTGCAATTGCAGAAGGCGCATCGCCCACAGCGGGCCGACGCGCTCGTCGTCGGCGGCGAAGCGGCGGCCGCGCGCCCACGAGCGATCGCACGGGATGAACGCGAACAAGAGCGCCATCAGGTACAGCGTGTAGATGTGGTGGTGATAGCGCATGCGATTGGCGAGGAGCAGGTAGATGCCGGCGACGCCGGAGGCGAAGAGCGCCGGCCGCGCCACCACGCCGATGACGACGAGCGCGCCGAGCGCGAGCAGCGCCGCTTCGATGACGCCGAATCCGAGCGCCGACGGCACCCACGCCTCGGGCACGATCGGAATGTGAAAGCGCGCCCCGAAGTACCCCCACGTCGTCTCGTGCTCGAGGTCGTGCAGCGCCTGGCGAAACAGGAAGAACCCGAGCGCCAGCCGCACGAGGCCCAGCCGCTGCACGTCGCCCACTTCGTCCCGCCAAGCCCGAAACAACTTCACGATAACCCCGACAGAATTCACAGGGAGATCAAGAGATCAGGAGAACAAAACGCTTACAGATAGACGCCATCGGGATCCCTCTGAAAGAGTTGTGTTCTCCTGATCTCTTGATCTCCCTGTGAATTGTTTCTGGTGCGCATATGGTTTACCGAGGGGTCCGTGATTTACTCGTCAACCGGACCGTGCGCGGGCGGCCGCCGCCGTGGCGGAGCTTGACGTCGACGACGAAGGCGGCGGTGGTGCGATCGTCGTCGCCGAGCCGGGCGATGGTGTCGTCGAGCGCGCGCTGCAGCCGCCACAGCTCGGCCGATTCGCCGTACGACGCCGGCATGCGCACGTCGTAGTACGACAGCTCGGGCGCGTCGATGTAATCGCGCATCGAGTGATGGATGCGCGCGCCGTTCTTGTCGCGCGTCCACCAACCGCCGCTCGCCTCCGAGACCAGCTCGCCGTCGAACGTGCGCCGATAAAGGTGCATCTCCTCGGTGGTCGACTCGGAGAACATGCGAAAGCCGAAGGCGTGCTCGGGGCGCAATCCGGCGGTGGCGATGAGCGCGGCCTGCGCGCCCAGCCACAGGGCGGCGAAGACGCCGCGCGCGCGCGGACCGAGATCGAAGATCGAGCGGCGTGCCGCCATCGGCACGCATTCTACTTTACGTGGCGCTACTCGTCGGCCTGGTAGCTCTCGTAGACCGGCGTGGCCGTCGGCGGCGCCGCGTGTGACTTCAGCTCCGAGCCTTTGACGCCGTCGCCGTCGAGCTCCTCGGTCGTCGCCGCGTGGGTCTCCCCGACCTTCTTCGGCGGCGCCTTCTTCGCCTTCATCATGAACGCGCCGACGTCGGCGGGCTTGGCCGCCGGCGCCTTGTCGTCGACGGGCGAGTCGGCCGCGCCCATGTAGATCGAGTCGAGCAGCTTGTCGCGATAGGCGGCGAACAGCTCGGGCTTGGCGAACAGCTCCACCGAGGTCACGCGCCCGTTGACCGCGGCGACGACGCCCACGACCTTGTCGCGATCGGCGAGCTTGCCGAGCGCGCCCCCGACGGCGGCGCGATACGGCTCGAGCGCCTTCTTGCCCTCGTCGCCGGTGGCCAGGTTGCGATAGGTCCCCGTCGACGGCGCGGCGCCGTGCATCGAGTTCTTCTTCGCGACCTCGGCCCACACCTGCGACTGATCGGCGCGATATTTCGCGCGCACGCGGATCTTGGTGTCGGCCATGCCCTGCGCGGCGTCGAATTGTCGATTGCCCGACCAGCGCCCGTGCTCGACGCAGAAGACCTGCACACGCATCTGCTCGTGCGCCGGCACGATCGTGTCCTGCCCGAGGATGCGATCCTGCTGCCCGCCGAGAACGACCTCGCCCCCGAGGATGAGCAGCGGCCGCTCCGACTTGTTGGTGACCGTGAGCGTGTTGACGCTGCCGCCGCCGGCGAGCTCGGCCACGGTCACGACCTTTCGCTTGAGCCCTTCCGAGAGCGTCAGGTATTGGGTCTTGTCGACTGCCGCGGCGATGGTTTGAACGATCGGAAACAGGGCCAGCTGCTTGTAGACGATCGGCGCCAGCATCTTCTGCCCCGGCTCGAGCCCGAGCCCTTCGTCGGCAGCGACGGCGCCGCCCGTCGCCAATAGCGCGCCCAGCGCAAGCAAGGTTGCACGCATGGAACCCTCCTTCCGCTGACAACGCCCGGCCGCGCGATTCGATCTATCATCTGCGCCATGTCTGCCCCGGCCACTTCGTTTCCCAAGGATCAAATCAAGGTTCTCTTGCTCGAGAACGTCGCCAAGACGGCGCTCGAGATCTTCGACCACGAAGGATTTCAGGTCGAGGTGCTCAAGACCTCGCTGCCGCCCGACGAGCTGGCGCGAAAAATCGCCGACGTCCACGTGCTCGGCATTCGCTCGAAGACCCACGTGCCCGCCGCCGCGCTGGCGAACGCGCGCCGCCTGCTCACGCTCGGCTGCTTCTGCATCGGCACCAATCAGGTCGATCTCGCCGGCGCCAACGCCCACGGCGTGCCCGTGTTCAACGCGCCGTTTTCGAACACGCGCTCGGTGGCCGAGCTCATGATCGCCGAGATCATCACGCTGGCGCGTCAGCTCGGCGATCGCTCGCGCGAGGTCCACGACGGAAAGTGGCGCAAGGTCGCCGTCGGCTGCTGGGAGGTGCGCGGCAAGACGCTCGGCATCGTCGGCTACGGCCACATCGGGCGGCAGCTCGGCGTGCTCGCCGAGATGGTCGGCATGCACGTGCTCTTCTACGATAACGTGTCCAAGCTGCCGATGGGCAACAACGTCGCGGCGGCGACGCTCGCCGAGGTGCTGGCGGGCAGCGACTTCGTGTCGCTGCACGTGCCCGAGACGGCGGCCACGAAGAACATGATCGGCGCGCCCGAGCTCGCGCGCATGAAAAAGGGCGCCTATCTCTTGAACGCCAGCCGCGGCACCGTCGTCGTGATCCCGGCGCTCGCCGAGGCGCTCAAGAGTGGGCAGCTCGCCGGCGCCGCCATCGACGTCTATCCCGAGGAGCCCGAGTCCAACTCGTCCGACGGCTTCGCCACGCCGCTGCAAGGCCTGCCCAACGTGATCCTGACGCCGCACATCGGCGGCTCGACGTCCGAGGCGCAAGCCGCGATCGGCCGCGAGGTCGCCACCGCGCTGGTGAAGTTCGTGAACACCGGCTCCACGACGGGCACGGTCAACTTCCCCGTCGTCGAGGCGCCCGAGCTGCGCGGCGCGCATCGCCTCTTGAACGTGCATCGCAACGTGCCCGGCGTCTTGCGCGACATCAACCGCATCGTCTCGGACCTCAACGCCAACATCCAATCGCAGGTGCTGGCGACCGATCCGAGCATCGGCTACCTGATCATGGACATCGACAAGGACGTGTCGAACGACGTGCGTAAGGCGATCGCCGCGCTCGAGACCAACATCCGCACGCGGATCCTCTACTGATGCGCGCTTTGGTGATCGCGTGTGCGCTCGTCGCTGCAGTCGCGGCCGCGCGCGCCGATGAGCATTCGTGCGAGCGCGCCGCGCAAGGCTTCGACGGCGTCACCATCGTCGGCAGCTTCGCCAACGACCTCGGCTGCATGTGGCAGGCCTACCTCCTCGACGGCAAGAAGCACGCGCTCATGGACGCCGGCGTCCTGCTCGCGCGCGACGGCTGGAGCGACGGCGGCAAGCGCGCCGAGCTGGCCACGAAGTTCGTCGGCGGCGTGATGCTCGATCGCGGCGCGTTGCTCGAGCGCGCGCCCGACGGCTTCACGGGGAAGTTCGTGCCGCCGCACGCGACGCCGAGCGGCGACGGCAGCGTGCTCTTCGTCGGCTGGCGGCGTCTGCCGACGGGAATGCAGCCGGGCACGCGCTACGCCAAGGTCGAGGTCTACTTCGGCAGCGACGGCAACATCAAGAACGTGCGCAACGTCGAATCGATCACGATGCGTCAGTGACAGTAGCCGAAGCCGGCGCAGCCCGCGCCTTCGACGGCGATGCCGCTGACCATTCCGCCGTCGGCGCCGGTGAATTCGTGGCACGTCTGCCCGGCGGGGCATTCGTTCGGCGCGAGCAACGAGCAAACGCGAGCGCACACGCCGGCGCCGCCCGATAGATCGCACACGAAGCAGCCGCTCTGTCCTGACGCGCCCGCGCACGACTGCGCCACGCCCGTCGACGAGCACGACGTCGGCTGGCCCGCGAAATCGTGCACCGTCATGCTCAAGTCGGCGGCGGTGGCTTGGGTCGTGTCGTCGCCGCAACCGGCGGCGGCGAGAAGGGCCAAGAAGAGGAGGGTGCGCATCAGTCGAAGATTTTACCAGGGTTCAAGATGCCCAGCGGATCGAGCGCCTGCTTGACACTGCGCAACACCGCGAGCTCGTCGGGCGAACGCGAATAGCCGAGGTACGGCTTCTTCAACAGGCCAATTCCGTGCTCGGCCGAGATGCTGCCCGCGTACTTTTGCACGAGCGCGAACAGATCGCGATCGGCCGCCGCCGTGCGCGCGCGAAACGCGTCCACCTCGAGCGCGTCCGGCTTCATGACGTTGACGTGCAGGTTGCCGTCGCCGATGTGCCCGAACAGGCACAATTCGAAGCCGGCGTACTCGCGCGCGAACACGGCGTCGAGCTCGCCGCAAAACGCCTCGAGCGCGGCGATCGGCAGCGCCACGTCGTTCTTGTGCGGCAGGCCCGTCGCCGACAAGGACTCCGAGATGCCCTCGCGCAGCGCCCACAGCTCGCCCGCCTGCTTGTGCGACTGCGCCAGCGTCGCGTCGGCGAAGAGCCCGGCGTCGCCCGCCGAGGTCATCCACTCGGCGAGGAGATCGTCGTCGGCGCCGTCGGCCTCGACGAGGACATAGTGCGTCGCCGGCGCGGGAAACGGCGAGCGCAGCGTCGCGCGATGCTTGAGCACGCGCGCCAAACAGCGGTCGGTGAAAAATTCGTAGGCCGCGAGCGTGAACGGCGCGCGCCGCGCTGCGCGAAACAGCGCCAGCACGCCGGCGAGGCCGTCGACGGCGAACAGCATCACGTCCGACTTCTTCGGCAGCCGCGCCAGCTTCAGCGTCGCCTCGGTGATGATGCCGAGCGTGCCTTCGGAGCCGATGAACAATTGCCGCAGATCGAAGCCGGTGTTGTTCTTCTCGAGCGCGCCGTTGAGCTCGAGCACCGCGCCCGACGCCAGGACGACTTGCAGCCCGAGCACCCATTGGCGCGTGAGGCCGTAGCGAATCACCTTCACGCCGCCGGCGTTGGTGGCGATGTTGCCGCCCACTTGCGACGAGCCCTTCGACGCGAAGTCGACCGGCCAGGTGAGCCCGAGCGCGGCCGCGTGCTCGTGCACTGCCGCGGTCACCGCGCCCGCCTGCACGCGCACAGTGAGCCCCAGCTCGTCGACGGGATCCATGCGCCGCATGCGCGCCAGCGAGACCACCAGCTCGCCGTTGGCCGCGACCGCGCCGCCCGCGAGCCCAGTGCGCCCGCCCGACGGCACCACCGGCACGCGGTGCGCGCTGCACAACGCGAGCAGCCGCGCGACCTCGTCGGTCGTGCGCGGAAACGCGATCGCCGACGGCGCCGGCGCGAACACACGCGTCCAATCGCGGCCGTACTCGGCGCGCTCGGCCGCGTCGTCGGTCACGAAGTCGGCGGGAAAATCGCGCGCCAGCGCGGCGGCAAACGGCTCGGGCAACATCGCGCGGCAGCGTAGCACGCCGTGACGCCGCTCATCGCGCGTCGCGACCCTCCGCGCTAGCGTCGCCCGATGCTCGCGCTTCCGCTCCTCGTGACTACGCTCACCCTCGCGCCCACCGGCGGCAGCTCGCGCTTCGAGCTCACGGTCGGCGGTCAGCTCGATCTCACGCCCATCATCTACCCGTCCGCGGTCTCCGCGACCATCACGTCGAGCGGGCTCTCCATCGCGGGCTCCGCCGGCGCCGGCTTCACCGTCTTCGGCCGCCGCGTCGTCGACGATGACGCTCCCCCGGCGCTGCAGCCTTTTCTGCAGCGCGCCGCGGAGCTCCACATCGACGGCGGCGGCGGCGGCTTTCACTTCTTGCCACCGAGCGGCGCAGAGCTCGTCGCCGACGACGGCTCGAACGGCTACGTCGACGTCAGCGCCTCCGCCTACTTCGCGCGCTACCTCTATGCGCAGCTCTCCGCCGGCGTGCGCTATAGCGTCGAGACCACGCGGCTCGCCGACTTCACCCGCACCAACACCAACACGCTCGGTATCCCGCTCGGCCTCGCCGTCGGGCCGCGCTTCGGCGACGTGCGCATCATCCTCGGCTGGTCGGTCGAGCCCGTGCGCACGCTCGACGACAGCTTCAAGGTGCCGTTCTGGGGCGAAGTCTCCGCGCAGGTCTACGCGGTCGTCCGCCGCTGCATCGCGCTCGACGCCGAGATCGACGTCCTCGAAGGCGGCGCCGGCGCCGTCGCCGGCGTGACGTTCTTTCCGGCGCGCCGTTTCGGCATCGGCGCCTTCGCCCGCGGCTCACACATCTTCGACGCGACATCGACGCGCGCGGTCGATCACGCCGGCGGCGTCCTGCGCTTCGAAACCTGGGTCAACCCGCGCGTCGCCGTCGCCGTCGAGTACGACCTCGATTGGGATCAATTCAGCGAGGGCGCCCAGATCGCGAGCAAGAGCTTCACCAACGTCATCGACCTGTCGATCCGCCTCCGGCCGCGATGACACCCTCGCGCTCGGCTTCCTGTCCGAGCTTGCGCACGTACCGCATGAGCGGGGCGTACTCGCCCTCGCCGATCACGCCGTCCCACGTCGGCATCTTGGTGTCCGGCTTGATCGACGGCGCATTGCGGATCCACTTCAGCATCGCCTCGTCGGTGGCGTACTTCTTGTGCGCGCCGCGCAGATCGCCGACGCCCACGCCCTTCTCGCCGTGGCACGAGTTGCATCCGTACTTGTAATAGATCTTCTGCCCGTCGGTGGCGTTGGCCGCCACTGCCACCAGCGGATTGGGATGGCGCTGCTTGTGGATCTTCGGCACCTGCGCCAGATAGGCGTAGATCGCCGCGATGTCGTCGTCGTCGAGGTCGCGCATCGGCTCCATCGGATAGCGCACCAGCGTGTTGTCGGGGCGGATGCCGTCGCGCAGCGCACGCTTGAGCTGCGCTTCGGTCCACTTGCCGATGCCGGTCTCGGCGTCGAACGTGATGTTCGCCGAATAGACCTTCTCCTGGCTCAGCCCCACGAGCGCGTTGTCACCGGCGAGAAAGCCGGGCGACTTCTCCGGCTGATCGATGTTCATGGTCTTGAAGTCGGCCGAATGGCAGCCGTAGCACTCGAGCGCGTCGGTCACGAGATAGCGCCCGTAGGCGACCTTGTCCGTCTTCGCCGGCGCCGTCTGCACCGCGGTCGGCAGCGGCAGCGGACGGAACACCGTGTGCACGAGGATCTTCGTGAGCAGCGACGGCGAGCACGGCACCGACGGCTCCTCGGACGCCGCCACCAGCGGATCGTCCGATCGCAGGAAGGCCACGATCGAATACAGATCCTCGTCGGCGAGGTGCGGCAGCTTGACCATCCACGGCGGCGTATAGCGCCCGTCGCGCGCGATGCCGGTGCGGATGAGCGCGATGATCTCGCCGTCCTTCCACGCGCCGATGCCGTGCGTCTTGGACTGCGTGATGTTGCGCGAGCGCATCGCGCCGAACTCGCGCGGCCCGTCGTCCATCAGCTTGCCCGTGAGCTTGCCGGTCGTCGGGTTCTTGTGGCACTCCGCGCACAGGAGGCTCACGAATTTCTTGCCGCGCGCGACGCGCTCGGGTGTGACCTCGACCTTGGCGTCGACCACCGGCTGCTTGAAATGGGGGATGCCGTCGATCGCGCACCAGGCGACGAATCCGCCGATGGCCACCACCAGCGCCCCCAGGACGAAGCCCAGCCCCTTTAGAACCTTCCGCATCTTCCCAGCCCCCCGAGCGATTGATAATATCAACACCGGGGGGGTCTACAGGGGACCCATGACAGTGGCGACGAGGGGGAACGCGGGGACCGTGCTGGTCGTCGACGACGATCCGGTCTTTCTGAGCACGTTTCGCCGCGAGCTCGAGCGGCGCGACTTCCGCGTGGCGACGGCGGAGAGCCTGGCCGACGCCGCCCACGCCGCGCGCGTGCAGCGTCCGACGGTGATCGTGCTCGACCTCATGCTCGGCGACGAGAGCGGCCTCGAGCTCATCGAGTCGCTGCGGCGCGAGGCGCCGGCGGTGCGCATCGTGATGACCACCGGTCATCCGTCGTTCGGCAACGCGGTCGAGGCCATGCGCCTGGGCGCGCACAACTTCGTGCCCAAGCCGTGCACCGTCGAGCGCGTGCTGGCGGCGGCGGCCGCGGAGCCGCCGGCGATGCGCGCGATTCCGGCGCGCGCGTCGCTGGCGCAGTCGGAGCGCGCGCACATCGAGCGCGTGATCGCGGCGTGCGACGGCAACATCTCGGAGGCGGCGCGCCGGCTCGGCATGCACCGCCGCTCGCTGCAGCGCAAGCTGCGCAAGCACGTCCCCGGCGTTACTTGACCGGCTGCGCCTGACCGGCGGCGCGCGCTTCGTCGACGAGCGCGGCCATCTTGGCGTCGAGCTCTCGTCCGGCCGCTTCCATGCGGGCGCCGATCGCCTCCTGGTCGCGGCCGATCGCCTCCTGCTCGCGTCCGAGCGCTTCCATGCGCCGGCCGAGCGCCTCCATGGCCGCGCCGTTGCGCTCGGGATCGGACGACAGCTCGCCCATCTGCCGGCCCATCTCGCCCTGACGCGCGCCGAGCACGCCCTGCTTCTGCCCGAGCGGCGCCATCTTTTGTCCGAGCTCGTCGAGCGGCGCCAGGAGCGCCCGCGCGCGCGCCACCAGCTTGACGTCGCGGATCAGCCAAGCGTCGCCGCCGCGCCGCGCCCATAACGCCGGCCCGTCACCGGCGACGGCGAGCGCGCGCGAGAGATCGCGCGTCGAGCCGCCCAGGTGCTGGTCGTGCCGGCCAACCAGCACCCACGAGTCGAGCCGCGAGGGCTCGACGCCGACGGCCACCGCAGCCGCGGCGGCCACGAACAAGACGATGCGCAGGATCGATGTTCCCATGCCCGATGGTGACGGCGCGCGGCTTCCGGTTTCAGCCGATCTTCGCGTACGATGAAGCCGATGCTCGCGCGTCACGCCGCCGTCGCTGCCGTCGCTGCCGTCGCGCTCGCCGCCTGCGACGCCCGGGCGCCCTCGCCGCTCGTGCCCGTCGCCGCGCTGACGCCGTATCCGACGCCACGCTGGTTCGCCGACGGCCCGCTCGGCCTACGCTACGCCCATCCGCAGCTCGTCTATGACACCGCGCTGCCGCCCGATCTGCCGCCCGACGCGCTCGCCGCCTGGGACGCCGCCGGCGGCGATCGCTACGCCGTCGTCGCGCGTTACGAGGGCGGCCACGCGATCGTCCACGCCTTCGGCGAAACCGCGCGCGCCCTGAGCTACGCGCACGCCGCCGCCGCCGCGCTCGTCGACGGCACCGGCGCGCTGCACCTCGCCACCATCGTCGACGGCGCGCCCTTCGCCGTGCGTGGCTTCGTCGAAGGGCACTATGGCGCGCCGCTGCAGCCGTGACAGCGCCGCTGCCTCCTCGATCAATTGGTCACGATGCGCGGCAACACCTATCTCTACGGCCCCAAGGGCGATCCCTACGCGCACCAGCAATGGGCCGATCCCTATCCGCCCGCCGACGCCGCCGCCATCAGCGACGTCGTCGCCGCCGCCGCCGCGCGCGACCTCGACTTCACGTGGGCGGTCAGCCCCGGCTTGCAATCGGGCTATCCCGGGCCGGGCGGCTCGATCTCCTACGCCAGCGACGACGACTTTGCGCGCCTCGCCGCCAAGATCGACGCCATGCGCGCGCTCGGCGTCGCCCGCTTCGCGCTCTTTCTCGATGACATCGATCCGTCGCTGGTGTGGCCCGCCGACGTCGCCGCGTTCGCCACGCCCGCCGCCGCGCACGTCGCGCTCGCCAACCGCCTCGACGACTACGTCACCGCCGCCGGCGCGCCGCATCTTGTGTTCGTCGGCCCCGTCTACACCAGCAAGAACGACGGGTGGCAAGCCTGGGTCACCGAGGTCGGCGCCACGCTCCACGACGGCATCGACGTCTTGTGGACCGGCCCCGCCGTCTACCCCGACGTCATGACCGCCGACGATCTCGCCGAGCCCGACGTGCTCTTCGGCCGCGACGTCGTCATCTGGAACAACCAGCCGCGCGCGGTGACCGCGCTCAGCGGCTTCAGCCCGACGCTGCCGACGGCGGCGCGCGGCATTCTGTCGAACACGATCCTCATGCAAGAGGGCTACGGCTTCACCTTCGACGATCTATGGAAGATGGTCGGCACCCTCGGCGACTACGCGTGGAACCCGATCGGCTACGACCCCGCGCGCTCGCTCGCGACCTGGACCGACATCCTCGCCGTCGCGCCGCCCTGCAGCGGTAACTGATTCACTTCCACGAAATCTGATACACGCACGTCGCCGCTCCGCGCGCGCG
>DASXOU010000673.1:0-1991 GCA_036494045.1 Polyangia bacterium
CTTCCGCGCCATCGCCGCTCTCGCCGCGACCCTGCTCGCGCTCGCCCTCGCCACTGCGGCGGTCACGCTCCTGCCGTCGCCGACGCTCGCCGTCGGGCCCGACGATGCGGACGCGCTCGGCTTGACGCTGGCGCTGGCGCAACCGCTCGCCTTCGCCTTCTACGAGCGCAAGCCCGTCGCCGGGCGTCTCTTATTGTCGATCGTGACGTTACTCGTGGTCGGACTTTGCGTCATCCTGACAAAAAGTCGCGCAGGTCAGCTCGCGTCGACGGCGGCGCTGGCGGTGCACTTCGTGACGCGCCTGCGCGCTCGCGGCCTCGCCGTCGCCGCGCTCTTGTCCGCGCCGCTGTTCGTCTTCGGCGCGCACAGCTTCGCCGGCGCGTCGCTCCTCGGCCTGCTGCCGGCCGTGCCGATGCTGTTCCTCTCGTTCAAGATCGCCGCCGTTCTCCTCGGCCGCTACCGAGAAGACAACGACGCCGCCGTCGCGCGCGTCTGGGCGCGCGCACTGTTGGCGCTCTTGGCCGGGCTCACCGCCGGCCTCGCCTTCGTGCCACCCGAGCGTCACGCGATCTTTTGGATCTATACTGGCCTCGCCGGCGCTTTGTACCAGGCCGCGCGCGCACACGACGCACAGCTCGGTCCTGTGCTTATAAGAAGATCACGAGAGTGAAGCGAATGCCCACCAAGATCCTGCTCGTCGCCGGCGCCCGACCCAACTTCATCAAGATCGCGCCGCTCATGCGCGCCTTCGCCGCGCGCCCGCGCTTCGCCGCGCGCCTGGTGCACACCGGCCAGCACTACGACGCCAAGCTCTCCAAGATCTTCTTCGAGGATCTGGCGATTCCCAAGCCCGACATCGAGCTCGAGATCGGCTCCGCCTCGCACGCGCAGCAGACCGCCGAGATCATGCGCCGCTTCGAGCCGGTGCTCGCCGCCGAGCAGCCCGAGGCCGTGCTCGTCGTCGGCGACGTCAACTCGACCATCGGCTGCGCGCTGGTCACGTCCAAGTTCTTCCTCGAGCGGCCGTTCCACGCGCACCTCGACGGAAAACGGGTCGAGCGCCGCCGTCCGATCATGATCCACGTCGAGGCCGGCCTGCGCTCGCGCGACGACGACATGCCCGAAGAGGTCAACCGCAAGCTCACCGACGCCATCAGCGATCTCCTGTTCGTCTCCGATCCGGCGGGCATGGAGCACCTTGTGCGCGAAGGCGTGCCGACGAGCCGCACCTTCTTCGTCGGCAACGTCATGATCGACACGCTCCTGGCCGCGCGCGAGCAGGCGATGCGCTCGCCGATCCTGGAGCAGCTCGGCGTGCCGCCGCGCGGTTACGTCCTCGTGACCCTGCATCGCCCCTCGAACGTCGACGATCCGGCGCAGCTCGCCGCCCTCTTGCGCACGATCGAAGAGAGCGCCGGCGATCTGCCGCTCGTCTTCCCCGTCCATCCGCGCACGCGCGCGCGCCTCGCCGAATCGGGGCTGCATCCCGACGAGCGGCGCTGGCACTTGTCCGAGCCGCTCGGCTATCTCGACTTCCTCAAGCTCACCGCGCAGGCGCGTATCGTCCTCACCGACTCCGGCGGCGTGCAGGAAGAGACGACGGTCCTCGGCGTGCCCTGCGTGACGCTGCGCGAGAACACCGAACGCCCGGTCACCATCACCGAAGGCACGAACTTCCTCGCCGGCACCCAGCTCCCGTCGGTGCGCGCCCACGTCGCCAAGGCGCTCGCGGCCCCGACGACAGGCCGCGTCCCGCGCTACTGGGACGGCAAATCCGCCGAGCGCATCGCCGACATCCTCGCCGACGTCTTCAGCGACTAACCCCGGAAAAAATTCACAGTTCTCTGCGTTCTAATCCCTGTGATCAGTTGTGTCGAACCGAATACCCCGCATGAGCGAACCATTGGCGACAATGACGGGGCGTAACGCGATACCGAGCGCGACGAGCGACGCGGCGCAACGCGATTGGATTTCGCGGTGCGTGGCGGCGA
>DASXOU010000674.1:0-17738 GCA_036494045.1 Polyangia bacterium
GTAGTTGTCGTAGATCATCGGCTGGAAGCCTGGCCACGGCGTCAAGTGCGACGACGTCCACTCCCAGACGTCGCCGATCAGTTGCTCGACGCCGTACGCCGACGCACCGCTCGGGTAGGCGCCGACCGGAGCCGGGCGCAGCGCATCACCGCCGAGGTTGGCGCGATCGGCGGTCGGCTCGGCGTCGCCCCACGGCCAGCGCCGGCGACAGCTCGTCGCGGGATCCCAGGCGCACGCCTTCTCCCACTCGACCTCGGTCGGCAGCCGGGCGCCGGCCCACGCGGCGTACGCCTCAGCCTCGTAGAAGGTGATGTGCTGCACCGGCTCGTCGGGCGGGATCTCCTCGACGTACCCGAACCGGGCGCGGGAGCCGTCGGTGGACCAGAACTGCGGGCGTTCCAGACCGGTGTCGAGCCGGTTTTGCCAACCCGCCGGTGACCACCATTGCGGGTTGCCGTAGCCGCCGTCGGCGATGAAGCCGGCCCACTCCGCGTTGGTGACGGGGAACCGCGCGATCCGGAAGGCCGGGACGTCGACCCGATGCGCCGGACGTTCGTTGTCGAGCGACCAGGGCTCGGCAGCGGCGTCGACCCCGAGGACGAACTCCCCCGCCTCGACGAGAACTGAGTCGTGGACGGTGTCGCGACCGGGCGGGAGCTCGCTGCCGCGGCCGAGCAACGGGACGCCGCTTCGAAGTTGGTGGGTCGCGAGCATCGGCTCGTCGTGCTGCTGCTCGTGCTGGACGATCATCCCGTAGGCGAACAGGTCGTCGGTGCGATCGATCCGGTCGAGGATCCGGTCGCGCACCTCGGCGATGAACCGCCGCGACTCGGGCGCGGACAGCAGCGGCAGCGACGGCCGCTCCGGCCGGGGATGCAGGAACGCGTCATAGAGCTGGTCGACATCGCAGGGCAGCACCGAATCGCGAGCGGGGTCGCCGCCACGCAGCACCCAGAAGTCCTCCTGCTGACCGACGTGAGCGAGGTCCCAGACCAGCGGACCCATCAGCGGGTTGTGGGCGGTCGTCAACTCGATGTCGTCGAAGTCGGTCAACGTCAACGTGCGGGTCCGCGCGGCCTCGAGGCCGGCGGCCACCTTCCCATCGTCGACTTCTATCCGGCGTTCTGGAAGCACGAGGATCCCGCCGGCGGATTCGCCGCGTTCGCTTCGACGCCGCGCTTCTCCGATGCCTACGCCGCCGCGCGCAACCGGCTCGGCATCCTCGTCGAGACGCACTCGTGGAAGGACTACGCGACGCGCGTGCGCGCCACGCACGACAGCGTCGTCACCGTGCTGCGCGAGCTGACCGCGCATGGCGTCGAGTGGCAGAAGGCGGCGCGCGATGCCGACGCCGAGTCGCTCGCGGGCAAGCCGCTGACGCTGGCGTGGAAGCCCGACGTGACCAAGCCGCGCATGATCGATTTTCTCGGCTACCACTACAAGCGCTCGATGTCGCCGATCTCGACGGTGATGCGCATCGAGTACGACGCGTCCAAGCCCGAGGTCTGGCGCGTGCCGCTCTACGACGTGCTCTTGCCGGCGGTGACGGCGACGCTGCCGCGCGCCGGCTGGTTCGTGCCGCGCGCGTTCGCCGACGTCGTCGCGCCCAAGCTCGCCGCGCACGGGCTCGTCTACCGCGATCTCGACGGCACGCGCTCGCTCCCCGTCGACGCCTATCGCGCGACCGATGTGAAGCACCGCGACGAGACGTTCGAAGGGCGCGCCACGGTGCAGGTCGCCGGCGGCTGGTCGCACGAGACGCGCAGCTTCACCGGCGGCGGGCTGTTCATCCCCGTCGCGCAGCCGCACGCGCGGCTGGCGGCGCAGCTGCTCGAGCCCGAAGCGCCCGATTCGCTCACGAGCTGGGGCTTCTTCGACGCCGTGTTCGAGCAGAAGGAATACATGGAGGACTACGTCCTCGAAGCGGTCGCGCAAAAGATGCTCGCCGAGCCCGCGGTCAAGGCCGAGTGGGAGACGAAGCTCAAGGACCCGGCGTTCGCCAAGAGCCCGCACGAGCGGCTCGACTTCTTCTACAAGAAGCATCCGTCGTGGGACGAGCAGCTCGGACTGGTTCCGGTGTACCGCCTGCAACAAGTCCCTTAGTAACGGATAGCGCCTTAGTAACGTATTGCGTCACGGCGCCGTTGACGTTACACAAGCAGCGATGGCGTCACCGCGAACACGTTATTTCGCCAAGAAGTTGTTCGAGCTGACGGGTTTCCTTCCGATCGGCGCTTTTCTCATCGAGCATTTGTATTCGAACTTCCAGGCGGTCGGCCCGGGCGGCGCGCAGCGCTTCGACAACGTCGTCAAGGATCTGCAGACCAATCCGATCATCATCTTCCTCGAGATCGGCGCCATCGGGCTGCCGCTCGTGTATCACGCCGCCTACGGGCTGTTCGTCGCCTCGCAGGCGCGCCCCAATGTCGGCTCCTACGGATATGGGCGTAATTGGCTCTATCTATTCCAGCGCATTACCGGCGTCATATTGCTCTTTTATATCGGATATCACGTGTGGAATACCCGATTGGCGCCGCTCTTTCATCCCGATAACCCGCTTTTGCAAAACGTCGACGGGCAGCCGCTGGTTTCGACGGCGTATATGCACAATTACCTCCTCGAAACCCATCTCGGAATACAGGTTTATTGGATATACCTCGTCGGCGTTTCCTGCGCGGTTTTCCATTTTTCCAATGGGCTTTGGAACGTCGCCTATCACTGGGGATTGACCGTGACGCCCAGGTCGCAGCGCCTGTGGGGCTACGCCTGCGGGCTCATCGGCGTCACCCTGCTCGCCGTGGCGCTCGCGTCGCTGCGCGCGTTCATCAACGTTTCTGCGTGAGGCACCATGTCGTCTGCTGCTGATTCGGACAAGCCGCGCTTCGTCGTCGTCGGCGGCGGTCTCGCCGGCCTGATGACCATCATCAAGATCGCCGAGGCCGGCTACGAGTGCGACGTCTTCTCGTTCGTGCCCTGCCGCCGCTCGCACTCGGTGTGCGCGCAAGGCGGCATCAACGGCGCCGTCAACACCAAGGGCGAAGGCGACTCGCCCGAGATTCACTTCGTCGACACCGTCAAGGGCGGCGACTTTCTCGCCAATCAGCCGCCGGTCAAGGCGATGTGCTACGCCGCGCCGGGCGTCATTTACCTGCTCGATCGCATGGGCGTGCCTTTTACGCGCACCGCCGAGGGGCTCATCGACTTCCGCCGCTTCGGCGGCACGCTGCACCATCGCACCGCGTTTGCCGGCGCCACCACGGGGCAGCAGCTGCTCTACGCGCTCGACGAGCAGGTGCGCCGTCACGAGGTCGCCGGGCGCGTGCGGCGCTTCGAGCGCCACGAGTTCGTCGGCATCGTCAAAGACGACGGCGGGCGCTGCCGCGGCATCGTGGCGATGGATCTGACGTCGATGAAGCTGGAGTCGTTTGCCGGCAGCGCGGTGGCGCTGGCGACGGGCGGATCGGGCGTCGTCTTCGGCAAGTCGACCAACTCGGTCGTCAACACCGGCACCGCGGCGGCGGTCGCGTATCAACAGGGCGCGATCTACGCCAACGGCGAGTTCATCCAGGTGCACCCCACGGCGATCGCCGGGCCCGACAAGCTGCGCCTGATCTCGGAGTCGCTGCGCGGCGAGGGCGCGCGCGTGTGGGTACCGCGGAAAAAGGGCGACACGCGGCCGCCGCTGTCGATCCCCGAGAGCGAGCGCTGGTATTTCCTCGAGGAGAAATATCCGAAGTACAAGAACCTGGTGCCGCGCGACATCGCCGCGCGCGAGATCGTCAAGGCGGTGCGCCACGAAGGGCTCGGCGTCGGCGGAAAAGATCAGGTCTACCTCGACATCGTCGACCCCGACCGCGAGGTGTCCGAGGGGCGCGGGCCCGACGAGATCGCGCATCGCGTGGAGGGCGTGGTCGAGATCTACGAAAAATTCGCCGGCGCCGATCCGCGCAAGACGCCCATGCTGGTCTACCCGGCCGTGCACTACTCGATGGGCGGGCTGTGGGTCGACTACGATCAGATGACCAACATCCCCGGCCTCTTCGCCGTCGGTGAGGTCGACTATCAGTATCACGGCGCCAATCGGCTCGGCGCCAACTCGCTCATCAGCTGCATCTATGGCGGCATGGTCACCGGGCCGCGCATGGTCGCCTATGCGCACTCCGACGCGTTCGCGGCGGCCGCCGCGGCGCCGTCGACCGTCTACGAGCGCGAATTGATGCGGTTGCACAACGAATATGATGCGATCGCACAAAAAACCGGCGACGAGAACCCGTACCAGCTGTGGTGGGAGCTCGGCGCGCTCATGAACAGCTACGTCACCGTCGAGCGGTACAATAAAGAGCTGAAGATGGTCGACGAGACCATCCAGAAGCTGATGGAGCGCTGGCGCCATTGCTCGGTGCTCGACACGGGCAAGCACGCCAATCAGGCGCTCATGTTCACGCGGCAATTGTGGAACATGCTGCTTCTGGCGCGCGTCATCACCGTCGGTGCGCTCATGCGCGACGAGTCGCGCGGCTCGCACTTCAAGCCCGAGTACCCGCAGCGCGACGACGAGAAGTTCCTGAAGACGACGATGGCGAGCTACGACGCGGCCGGCGACCACGCGCCCAAGATCAGCTACGAGGACGTCGACGTCTCGCTGGTCAAGCCGGTCTTGCGCGATTACGGCGCCAAGAAGATCGCATGAGCACCGTCAAGCTCAAGGTCAAGCGGCAGGACGAGCCGGGCGCGGCGCCGCGCTGGGAAGAGTTCGAAGTGCCGTGGGAAGAGCGGCTCAACGTGCACGCGGCGCTGATGGCCGTGCAGCGGCGGCCGGTCACCGTCGACGGGCGCAAGACCACGCCGGTGGTGTGGGACGCCAACTGCCTCGAGGAAGTCTGCGGCTCGTGCACGATGCTGATCAACGGGCGCGTCATGCAGGCGTGCGCGGCGCTGGTCGATCACCTGGAGCAGCCGATCGAGCTGCGGCCGATGACCAAGTATCCGCTGATCCGCGATCTGGCCGTCGATCGCTCGCGCATCTTCGAGGACTTCAAGAAGGTGCACGCCTGGATCGACATCGACGGCACGCACGACCTCGGGCCGGGGCCGCGCGCCGCGCCGGAGCTGGCCGATCTGCGCTACGCGCTGTCGCGCTGCATGGCGTGCGGCTGCTGCATGGAGGCGTGTCCGAACTACGGGCCGCAGTCGCCTTTTATCGGCGCGGCGCCGATCTCGCAGGTGCGCCTGATGAACCTGCACCCGTCGGGGGCGATGCACGCCGACGAGCGGCTCGGCGCGCTCATGGAGCCGGGCGGCGTCGAGGGCTGCGGCAATGCGCAGAACTGCGTGCAGGTGTGTCCCAAGGAAATTCCGCTGACGACGTCGATCGCCGACATGATGGGCGCGACGGCGAAGTTCGCGCTCTCGTCGCTGTTCCGCCGCGGCTAGACGCCGGTGTCGAGCGGCTCCGCCGGGAAGTCGCCGGCGAGCAGCGGCGGCAAGAGGGCGGCCAGGCGGCGCGGCGAGAAGCGCGCGGTCGCGGCGTCGGTGGCGGCGAGGATCTCGGCGTCGCTCCACCAGCGATGCTCGCGCAGGTAGCGCCGCTCGGCCGGCCCCCAGCCGTCGTAGCGCACGGCGGCGGCAACCGTGCGCGCGAAGAAGAAGCGCTCGCGCTGATCGATCTCCTGCCCGTCGAAGACGAAGACGTGGCGGCGCGTCCAGACGCAGCGCTCGACGGCGAGGTCGAGACCTGTCTCCTCGCGCAGCTCGCGACGCGCGGCGTCGGCGGGCGCTTCGCCTTCGTCGAGGCCGCCGCCGGGCGCGATCCACAATGCCTGCGCGACGCCGTCGTCGAGCTCGATGCGGAAAAGCAACAGGCGATCGCGCTCGTCGACGACGAGCACGCGCGCGGCGTGGCGGAGGCGCATGCCGCGAGCATAGCGCGATCGTCAGGGCGGGTCAGGGCACGCGGCGCCAGCGTACTGTAGTCGGGGGCGATGCACAAGGACGGGCTGCGGCAACGCGCGGAGCTGCGTGCAGGGGAAGCGGCCTTGACATCTGGCCGCCGCGCGGGAACCCTGTGAGCGATCGATGCGGTCCCGGACGCGGCTACGGTTTCCAGCGATTACCCTTGCAGCGCTCGCGCTGCTCGGACCGCTGGCGAGCTTCGCCCACCTCGTCGCCGTCGACCACGTCCGCTGCGAGCACGGCGAGCTCGTCGACGTCGGACGTCACGCACCGACGGTCGCTGCGCATCACGATCGCGACAAGTCCTTCCACGCGGCGACCGCAGAAGAGACGCGCGAGCACGAGCACTGCCTCGTCTCGCCGATGCGGCGCGACGGCGCCACCGTCGCCGAGCGCGCGTCGCCGTCGAGCATCGTCGCCTGCCGTCGCCACACCTCGAGCCCCGCGCTCGCGAGCGTCGTTCCCGCTCCCCTCCCCCTCATCCTGCTAGCGCCCAAGTCCTCGCCTCCGACCGTCTGAGCGTCTTCAGCCCCGGTCCGTAACCCGCTCAGAACGGAGGAGACTGATGCTTTCCGCAATCGAGCGGTGCGCACGCGTGCGCACCGTCGTGTTCCTGGTCGCTGTCTGCATTTCCGCATCGTCGTACGCGACCGTCGACGTCGTCATCCGCGGCATCGTTCGCGACGAGCTGTTCAACCCGGTCAACGGCGCGACGGTGGTGTTGCACGGCGCCGCCGGCGCCACCGTCGGCCGCATCACCACCGGCGCCGACGGAGCCTTCTCGTTTCGCGGCGTCCCCTTCGGCGACTACACCGTCGAAGCGAGCGCGCCCGGCAAGGCCGACACGCACCAGCACCTGCAAGTGACCAGCTCCGACGTCGCCGAGATCGACCTCTACTGCGTCGCGACCAGGAACGTCTACCACATCGAAGAGCACGACGAGGTGCCGCTGCCGCCGCGCACCACCGGCAGCATCTCGACTCTCAATCGACAACAGCTGCAGTCGCTGCCGCAGGGCGACGACCGCCCCATCACCGACGTGGTCGCGACGCAACCCGGCTTCGTGCTCGACTCGTTCGGCAACGTCTACGCGCGCGGTAATCACGCCAACATCCAGTATCAGATCGACGGGATTCCCATCCCCGACTCGGTCGGCAACCTCTTCGCCACCGCGCTGCCGGTGCGCCTCATCCAGAACCTCGCCATCCTCACCGGCGGCATGCCGGCGGAGTTCGGCGATCGCCTCGCCGCCGTCGTCAACATCAACACGCGCCACGGCAGCGACGTGCCCGACGGGCTCTTGCAGCTGCGCTACGGATCGTTTCAAACCGTCGAGGCCAGCGGTTGGTACGCGCGCCGCTTCGGCCGCCTCGCCATCTTCGTCGGCGGCAGCTACCTGCAATCCGAGCGCGCGCTCGACGCGCCCGCGGTCACGCCCATCCTGCACGACGACGGAAGGAGCGGGCGCGCATTTTTGCGTCTCGACTGGCAACAGAGCGAGCGCGACCGCATCGAGCTGTTTGGCAGCTACGCCTACAGCTTCTTCCAGATCCCGCTCGATCCGACGGTGGTGCCGCTCGATCCGTCGCAGCCGAACCTGGTTCGCCCGGTCGATCAATACGGCAACGCGTCGCCGCCGTTCGTCCCGCACGACACCAACGCGACCGAGACGGAGAACGAGCTCTTCGTCGCCGTATCGTGGGTGCACCAATTCGCGAAGCTCGGTCAGCTTCAGGTCGCGCCTTATTACAAGCTGTCGTCGGGCGCGCTCGGCTCCGATCCCACGCACGCGCTCGGCGCGCTCGCCGATCCCGGCGCGACGGCGAGCGACGTCGACCGACAGGCGCAGCACGCCGGCGGCGTCATCCACTACTCCTTGCAGCTCGGCCATCACCTCTTGAAGGCGGGCCTGCAGCTCGATGGTCTCGCCGGCACCACCGACTATGCGCTCTACGTACGCGACGACGCCGACGGCGGCGGCATCGATCCGTCGCAAGGCGGACGCGGCACCGATCGCACCAACGCGGTGCTCAGCGGCCTGTACGTCGAAGATCGCTGGGACCACGGACGGCTCGCGCTGCAATCGGGCATTCGCGCCGACGAGCTGCACGTGGGTCTCGTCGGCGGCTCCAACGATCAAGCCGGCGTCAGCCCGCGCTTCGGCGCATCGTTCGCGTTTCGTCCCGACCTCGTCGGCCACGCGTTCATCGGCGTCTTGTGGCAGCCGCCGGCGCCGCTCGACGCCGCCAACGCCGCGCGCGCTCTCGGCGTGGTACCGGCGGATCAACAAGTGCCGTACGACATCAAAGCCGAGACCGACGTCTACGGCGAGCTCGGGCTACAGTGGCGCGTCATTCACGCGCTGCGCCTCGGCGCCGTCGGCTGGGGACGTTACGCCTGGAACCAGCTCGACGACACCGCGATCGGTTCGACGAATCTGATCGCCAACTACAACTTCGCGCGCGGCCGCGCCGTCGGTGTCGAGGGCAGCGCCGAGCTGTCGCTCAATTACCTCGTGAGCGCGTTCGCCAACGTGTCGTGGGAGATCGCGCAGGGTCAGGGCATCTCCTCGGCGAAGTACCTCTTCACGCCGGACCAGATCGCCGATCCGACGTGGCAGACGCTCGACCATGCGCAGACGCTGACGGCGAACCTCGGCGTCACGCTCCACGAAGGTCACGCGAGCTTCACGGCGCTGGCCGCCTACGGCTCGGGGCTGCGCACGGGGGCGAACAACGATCAGACGGTCCCGCAGCACGTCCGCGTCGATGCGACGTTGCAGTACGCGTTTCATCAGATCCCGCTGCACCCGACGGTCGCGCTCGACGTGATCAACCTGTTCGACGCCCGCTATGCCTATCGCATCGCCAATGGCTTCGTCGGCAGCTCGTGGGCGGCACCGCGCTCCTTCTTCCTTCGCGTCGCGTTCCCACTGGCGGGAGGTGTCAAATGATTCGTCGATTCGGCGTTGTGCTCGCGTTGGCGCTCGCCGTCGCGGCGATCGCGGTCGGCTGCACGCGCGAGGATGGGCTGCCCGATCCCCCCGTGCAGCAGCTGGTGCCGTGCGACCCAGCCGCAGCGTCGGGGTCGCCGCTGGCGTGCCCGCCGACGGTGGACGCCGGCGCCACCGACTGACCAGACGATAAACGTCGCGATCGTCGCGCGGGTCAGGGCACCCGGGGCCAGCGCACCGTCGCCGCGCTGATCATGGAGAACAGCACGCCGACCACGCCGATCACCATGAGGATCAAGCCGACCATGTGCAGGTTGACGCCTGCGACATGGAGCGAGATCGCCCAGAACAGGATTGCGCCGATCGCGATCAGGAAGAGACTGCCGCCTGCATACATGCCCTCGGAGGGAGCAAAGCGCGGACCGAGCTGCTCGCTCGCCCGACGGCCTGCCGCTCGCTCAGTCTTTGTGCGCCAGCGCGGCGGCGACGGCTTCGGGGATCGCGCGCAAGCGATCGCCGCGGCCGAGGCGCGCCCCGGCGTCGGCGCACGCGCGCGTCGCCTCGCGAAACGCGCTCTCCAGCGCCGGGTGCGACACGATCTTCGGCGGCGCGCGATCGGGCAGGCAGTCGTCGGGGCTGTCGAGCACGTAGACCGAGCGGCAGATGAGCGGGCGCACCGGATAGATCTCGCAGCGGCCGCGCTCGTTGAACGGGCACAGGTTGGCCTTGCGCGCCCACGCCACCGTCAGCGCCTGGTACTCGTCCCAGGCCGCGCCGGCGCGCGCGCCGTCGCCGTGCGCGTCGAGGTGCGTTTCTAGCGCGGCCACTTCGCCGGCGCCGGCGCGCGCCCGCCACGCCGGCAGCTTGGCCTCGAAGCGCGCGCGCACCTCGGCTTGCGCCGGCTCCTGCAGCCAGGCGGCGGCGGCCATCGCCTCGGGAACGCTGCAGCGCACGAAGTTGGCGCAGCAGGCCGAGCAGCCTTCGCCGCAGGCGATGCGATGCTCGCCGCGCGACTCGACCAGCGGCAGGAACACGCGCAGTACTTCGTCGACGGCGGCGGCGCCGTCGCTGGCGGCGCACAACGCCAGCTCGCGGCCGCGATCGCGCGCGTAGCAGCAGCTCTTGTAGCGGCGCCCGCTGCCGCACGGGCAGGGCGCCTTGCGGTCGATCTTCGCTTTGGGCGTCGCTTCGGGCGTCGTCACGGCGTCAGCGCCAGCGCGCCCGACGGCAGCACCTCCGCGCGCGCGCCCGGCGGCAGGAACGTCGTCGCCGAGTACTCGGCGATCAGCGCCGGCCCGACGACGCTGACGCCGGCGACCAGCCGCCGCCGCGACAAGAGCGGCGCGTCGTGCGCGCGCCCGCCCGCGACCAGCGCGACGCGCCCGAGCTCGACGGGGCCGTCGTCACGCGGCTCGACCGGCGGCGGCAGCGGCGCGCTCTTGCCGACGGCGCGCAGCCGCACGGTCACGAGCTCGACCTCGTGCGCCAGCGCGTAGCCGTAGCGCGCGCGATGCGCGTCGTGGAAGGCGGCGACCAGATCGTCGACGGCGCCACCATCGTCGCGTTTGAGCGGCACGGTGAGATCGAACGTCTGCCCGCGATAGCGCAGCGTCGCCGAGCGCTCGAGCCGCCGCGCCGCCGCGTCGACGCCGGCCGAGTCGAGCGCGCGCGCCGCCGCTTGCGTCAGCGGCAGGAACGCGCCCGCGATCTCCGACGGCGGCAACCGCGCCCCCGCCGGCCGCAACAGCGTCGCCACGAAGTCGTGCGCCACGTCCGCCGCGAGCGCGCCGTACGCGCACAAGAGCCCCGGCGACGGCGGCACCAGGATGCGCGTGATGCCGAGCTCGCGCGCCACCGCGCACGCGTGCAGCGCCCCGGCGCCGCCGAACGGCAACAGCGTGAACGCGGCCGGATCGTGCCCGCGCTCGACGGAGACGACCTTGATCGCGCGCGCCATCACCGCCGCCGCGACCGCGAGCACGTCCTCCGCCGCTGCTTCGACGCCGACGCCGAGCCGCTCGGCCAGCGGCGCGATCGCCGCGCGCGCGCGCGGCAGCGACAGCGGCATCGCGCCGCCAAGGAGGCCCGTCTCGGGCAGGCGCCCGAGCACCAGGTTTGCGTCGGTCACCGTCGGCAGCGTGCCGCCGCGATCGTACGCCGCCGGCCCCGGCTCCGCGCCCGCCGACGCCGGCCCGACCTTGAGCGCCCCCGCCGGATCCAGGTAGACGATCGACCCGCCGCCGGCGCCGACGGTGTGGATCGCCATCATCGGCAGCTGCAGCACGCAGCCGGCGATCGTCGCTTCGTCGGCGAGCGCGACCTGCCCGCCGGCGATGAGCGCGACGTCCGTCGACGTGCCGCCCATGTCGAGCGTGATCGCATCGGCGACGCCGCCCGCGCGCGCCACCGCCAGCACGCCGACCACGCCCGCCGCCGGCCCCGACAAGAGCGTGCGCGCCGGCTCTGCGGCTGCGTCCGCCGCCGACATGGCGCCGCCGTTCGACGCCAAGATGCGCACGCGCGCCGCACCCGCTTCGTCGACAGCGGCGAGCCGCGCCACGTAGGGCGCCACGATCGGCCGCACGTAGGCATCGACCACCGTCGTCGACGTGCGCTCGTACTCGCGAGGCAGCGGCAGCACCGCCGACGAGCGCGAGATCGGCACGCCGAGCGGCGCCAGCGCCTCGGCCACCGCGCGCTCGTGCGCGTCGTTGGCGTACGCGTGCAGCAGGCACACCGCGACAGCGCGCACCCCGCGCTCGCTCACTGCCGCCGCCACCCGCACGCGCAATTCCTCGAGCGCCGCCGCCGTCAACGCGCGCACCACGCCGCCGTCGGGCCCGAGCCGCTCGTCGACGCCGAAGCGCAGCTCCGCTTCCACGAGCGGCGCCGGCAACACGGGATGCAGCGCATACAGCTTGGGCCGCGCCTGCCGCCCGATCTCGAGCACGTCCTCGAACCCCGCCGTCGTCACCAGCGCCACCGGCCCGCCGCGCCGCTCGAGGAGCGCGTTGGTCGCCACCGTCGTCGAGTGCGACAGCTCCGCAACAGCCGCCGTTCCCGTCAGCCGCCGTGCACCCGCGATCACCGGCACCCACGGCTCGTCGCGGCGCGACGGCAGCTTGCACGCCGTCACTACGCCCGCTTCGTCGACGGCCACGACGTCGGTGAACGTCCCGCCGCTATCGACGCCGACGCGCACTTATCCGCGCGCGAGGTGCTTCTGCGCCGCCGCGTCGAGCTTGCGATAGAACTCGGCGCCGAAGGTGTGCACGATGACGCTCTGACACGCGCGATACATCGGGTCGTATGCGGGATCCTTGTCGACGAGACAGGCGAACTCGCCCTCGTTCGGCGAATCGCCGTCGGGATCGCTCTCGAACAGCCCCTCGGTCGCGTTGGAGTAGATCGTGAGCAGCAGCCGATCGTCGCCCGCGTCGTCCTCGTAGTCGAGGATCGCCAGCGGCCACAACGAGCAGCCGAGCGGCTTATAGACCCACGGATCGAGCCCCTCCTCGAGGCACGTCTTGTGGATCGCGCACGCCGTCAGCCCCGCGTCGTAGATCACGAACTGGCAGGCGCCGTTGTCGCGCTCGCGCATGGCGAAAGAATAATCTTCCTGCACCTCGTAGGGCGGCTCGGCCTCGTCGACGACGAGTGGATGCCCCTTCTCGAGCCGCTTGCGCACCAACGGCAAAATCTCCGCCACGCGCTCGCGATCGAGATCGGTCACCGGCACCGTGTAGCGCGAGCAGCACGAGCGATCGATGAGCGCCTTTTTGTCCTTCAGCTTCTCGTGCGGCGTCCATTGAATGCAGCGATGGCGGTCGCACAAGAACGTCCGCTCGACGACCCCCTCGACGTCGACGTCGACGTTGCCGATGCTGATGAGCCGCCCGCGCGTCTTCTGCACCTTCGCGTAGCGCTGCACCGGCGCCTTGCCCAGATCCGCGACGTAGAGCTTGAGCGCGTCCGCGCGACGCGGCGGCTTGGTCTTCTTCATCATGTTCATGGCAGATCTATTTACAGGAAGATCAAAAGATCAAAAGTTCAGAATCTGAAACTTTTGGTCTTCTGACCTTCCTGTGCAACTTATCCGATTGTGATGCCCAGGTGCTGGCGCAGATCGAAGTACTCTTCGGAGATGGCGTAGACCACGAGCTCCTTGATCTTGTCCTTGGCGCTCATGCCGCCCACCGTCGCCGGCTCCATCTGAATGAACCGCGCCGCCAAGGCGAGGTCGTTCGAGATGAGGAAGCCCGCGCGATGCGCCGTCAGATCCACCGCCTGTGACCAGCGCGCCAGATCGATCTGCCCCTTGGTCTGAATGAACCGCTGCACCACCAGCGCCAGCTGCTCGTGCCACTCCGGCCGCACGTACGAGCGCATCGCCTGCACGTACTGCTCGACGGTGGGCGCCTGGTTCGGCGGCACCGGGAAGTTCGGCTGCACCAGCTTGATCGCGGCCAAAAAGCCGATCCCGAGCTCCGTGTTCGTCTGGATGGTCAGACGCAAGTAGTGCTCGGGCCGCAGCTTGGTCAGATACGCCGCCAGCGGGAACGCCAGCTCCTTGTCACCGCGCCCCTGGAGCAGCTCGGCGCCGACGACCAGCGACGGGATCAACACCGCCTTCTCGCGCGTGTTCGCCAGCTGCATCCCGCCCTGCTGCTCGGGCCGGAAGTAGACCTCCGGCGGCGAGATGTTCAGCACCTGCGTGACGTAGTTGAACACCTTCGAGAACACCGCCTGGTCCGTCGACAGATCGCGCTTGTCCTTGCGCTTCAAGCCGAACTGCTTGTGCTCGCCCGACTTCAGCAGCGCGACCGCCTGCCACACCGCCGCGAAGATCGCGCCGATGAAGCGATCCTCCTCGGGATGGAACAGGTTCTTCGCCCACATCTCGTCGGTCAGGCGCGCCTTGGCCCGCACGAAGCCCTTCTGCTTGTACTGCTCGTAGAAGGCCATCTCGTCGCCATCGGCGCGCTGCAAGAACGCCAGCGCCGAGCACATGCACCACGCCTTGTCGTACTGGCGCGTGTCCATGTAGATCTTGCGCAGCGCCTTGTAGCTGTCGACGCGGAACGGGTCGCGCTTGATGAGCACCATGTGCTCTTGCACGGCCTTCTGCGAGAAGTCCGGCCCCGCCATCACGTACAGCTCGGCGAGGATCTCGTGGCGCGCGGCGTTGTTCGGATCGAGCGACGCCGCCACCTCGAACGCCTGGATCGCGGCGTTGAACTCCTTGAGACGCGTACGATAGATCTCGCCGAGCGCGTGCCACAACGCCACCTTGATGGTGTCGTGCCCCGTCGGTGGCATGCGCTTGAGCATCTTGCGGTAGTTGCGCTCTTGCGTCTTGAAGTCCTTCTTGCCCGTGCAGATCTTGTCGATGGCCTCGAACGCCTTCAGGTACTCGGCGAAGTTGGTCTCGGTGATCTTGTCCGGCGCCGCGAAGTACTGATCGAGCGCGTTGTTGAACATGTCGATCGCGTCGTCGGTCGACTTGACCTCGTCGCGCAAGATGCGCGCGGCGGCGTGGTAGTACTTGCCGCGGCGGATCGGATCCTTCTCGAGATCGGCGATCTGCTGGATGATCTCGACCGCCTTCTTCCACTGCTTGGTCTCCGAGTAGAGATCGAGCACCTTGTGGAGGATGACGTGATTGCCCGCCCGCACCTCGAGCGCTTCGAGGTACGCCGTGATCGCCTTCTGCGCGTTGTTGAGCTGCTTGTGGTACGTGTCGCCGATCTCGTCGAGGAGCTTGACCTTCTCCGGCTCCTCGGCGATCGACAAGAGCTGCCGCTTGGCGTGGATGACCGCTTCCCAATCGTTCGACTGCTGCTGCAGATCGATGACCGCCTGCAGCGTCGGCCGATGGGTCGCCTCGATCTCGAGCGCCTTCTCGAACATGTTGAGCGCCTTCTTGCGCTCACCCTGCTTCAGCTTGATGTTGCCGAGCCGATAGAAGATGTCGACGATCTCCGACTCTTTCTGCGAGTCGCGGTGATGCACGAGGATCGTCTGGTAGATCTTGAAGGCGCCGTCCCAGTCCTCCATTTTGTAGAGGAGCGCGGCGCGGCCGAGCAGCACCGGCAGGAACGTCGAGTCGAGGTCGTACGCGAGCTTGTAGAACTTGAGCGCCTTGTCGGCGTTGCCGAGCTCGTCGGCGGTGCGCGCCAACCGATAGTAGAGCTGGTTGAGCTCTTTATTGTCCTTCTTGTCGGCCTTGCGCGTGAGCATGTCGAGGATGGGCTCGAGCTCGGCCCACTTCTCGTCGCGGAAGTAGATCTCCGCCAGCGGCTCGCCCGCCTCCACGTGCTCGGGATCGAGATCGAGGACGCGCGCGAACAGCTCGCCCGCCGACAGCTCGTTGTCGAGCTTCTCGCGATACATGCGCCCCGCCTCGAACAGCATCTTCGCCTTCTCGAGCGGATTGCCGACGAACGCCTCGGCGCGCACCATCATCTGCGCCGCCTTGAGCCAATCGCCGCGCTTCTGGTACAGCACCGTCAGCGACTGCATCGCCGGCAGGTACGACGGATCGAGCCCGAGCGCCTCGGCGTAACGCCCCTCGGCGGTGTCCGGATCGCGCAGCCGCTCCTCGTAGATGCGGCCGATGCGCTGATGCAGATCGACGCGCGTCCCGAGGTCATCGGTCAGCTCGACCAGCCGCGACGCCGTCTCGATGCTGCGATCCCAATCCTCGATCTTCTCGTACAAGCGCGACAGCGCCGATAAGGCCGCGTTGTTGTCGCCATCGAAGCTGAGGATGTCGTTGTAGGCCTCGACCGCGCGATCGGTGTCGCGCAGATCCTCTTCGTAGACCTGGCCCATCTGCGCATAGAGATCGATGCGCACCGCCGGATCGTTGACGGCGTTGATGTGGCGCCTGAGCGTCTCGACCAATTCCGCCGAGCGCCGCTCCTGCCGATAGAGCCGCTCGAGCGTCTGCAAGGTCGGCTCGTGGCGATCATTAATGAGGAGGATCTTCTCGAGCGCTTCCCACGCGCGCTCGGGCTTGCGGAACTGCTCCTCCCACGCCGCCGCCATGCGCTCGTACAGCGAGATGCGCTCGTCGTCGGTGCCGGTGACGTCGAGCTGCTGCTCGAGCACGTCGAGGTAGTGCTCCATGTCGCCGGTCTTCTCGTACAGCCGCTCGAGCGCCTTGAGCGCCGCGATGTTCTGCGGATCGACCGACAGGATCTCCTTGTACGTCTCGATCGCGCGCGTACCGTCGCCGAGCCGCTCCTCGAAGAGCTGCCCGATCTGGTGCTTGAGGCGAATGACCTCTTCGGTGTCCTCGAGCGCGCCCGCCTTCTTCGACAGGATCTCGATGAGGTCCGGCCACTGCTGCGAGTCGCGATAGAGCCGCTCGAGCGCGTTGAGCGCGTCCATCGCCGCCGGGTTCGATTCCAGCGCCGCCTGATACGACGACACCGCCTGCGCCTGATCGCCGAGCGGGCCTTCCCACAATTCGGCCATCGCCAGGTGCAGCTCGACCTTCTTCTCCGGCTCGTCGGCGAGCTCGGCGTGCTTGTCGAGCGTCGCGACCAGCTCCGACCACATCGACTTCTTGCGATAGAAGCCGGCCAGATTCTCCAGCGCCTCGGTGTTCTCCGGCGCGAGCGCGAGCGCCTGCTGCTCGGACGCGATCGCGTAATCGAGATGCCCGAGGTGCTCGCCGTACCAACGCCCGATCTTGACCCACAGATCCGCCGCCGTCGCCGGCTCGGGGATCTGCTGCACGATCTGCGTGTACTCGGTCAGAAGATCGTTCCACTTCGACGTCGCCGTCGCCAACCGCTCGAGCTCGCCCGAGACCGCCTGGTCGGCGTAGTTCTCGCGGAAGGCCGCCTGCAAGACGACGAACGCGCCCTCCTTGTCGTCGACCTCCTGCTCGTAGATCTCGGCCACCTTCTGCAGGATGTTCACGCGCTGCGCGCTCTCGCCGGTGAACTCGACGCGCGCGAGCAGGAGCTCGATGAGCTTCTCCCACGATCCTTGCGCGCGATAGACCTGCTCGAGCTGCAAGGACGCCGTCATGTTCTGGGCGTCGAGCTGCAAGATGCGCTCGTACACGTCGCCCGCGCGATCGCGGTCGCCGATCTTGTCTTCCCACACCGACGCCGCTTGCAGCAGCGTCTCCACCTTCGCCGTCGGATCCTCGAGCGCGTTCGACTTCTGCTCGAGGACGCCGATGCACTCTTCCCAGCGCGCCTCCTGCGTGAACAGCTGCTCGAGCGCCCCGAGCGCGCGGAAGTCACGATCGTTGAGGCGCAGCACTTTCTGCCACGCTTCGATCGCCTCCTGCGGCCGCATCAGGATCTCGCCCTGCAGCGCGCCCAATTCCGCGTAGAGCTCGATGAGCTCGTGCGCGTCCATGTCGGTCGCCGTGCCGATGTCGATCAGCTTGTGCAGCGTCTCGACCAGCTCTTCCCACGCCTGCGTCGACTTGTAGACCGCCGCCAGCGCGCGCAGCGCCATGACGTCCGACGGATCGATCTCGAGGACCTTCTGCCACGCCTCGAGCGAGTTGCGCTCGCGATGCAGCTTCTCGCCCCAGATGCGCCCGAGCCGCTGATAGAGCGGAATCTGCTCCTGCGCCTCGTGCGTGATGCGCACCGTCCGCTCGAGCACGTCGACGAGCTCGCGCCACTGCTCGGCGCGCTCGTGCAGGTTCGCCAATTCGCCGAGCGCGATCGGATCCTCGCCGCGCAGGTCGATGACGCGGCCCCACAGGTCGACCGCCTTTTCGCGGTCCTGCAGGCCGTCCTGCGCGATCTTGGCCATGCGCGCGTAGCAATCGGCCATGCCGTCGTCGCCGGGCGCGATG
>DASXOU010000675.1:0-4495 GCA_036494045.1 Polyangia bacterium
ACACACGGACGGTGGATGCGAGCACCACCGTCGAGAACCGCCGGCCTCGCGATCAGGCCACCGCCGCACAGGAGCGTGCCTTCACTGTCACCGCCCACACGGCTCGAGCACAGCCGTTGCGCAGGACCCCGCACTGTTCAGGATCAACCCCCGCCATCGCCACGCCCACGCTTCATTCCAAACAGCCTGGGGGACGGCCTCCGGCCTCTTTTTGTGGATAACTCACCGCACTTACCCCACGACCCTCCCGCCGAGTTACCCACAAAAACGCCCCCAGGCTTTACCAAGGCCCTCGCCGATTGGTTTTGCGGATTTCAGATCCAGACTCAGACCCAGAAGCGAGGAGCGGACGGCATGCGATGGGGCCATGAGCCTTGGCGTATGCTGCGCCGATGAAAACCGGCCGCTGCGCCTGCGGATCCGTACGCTACCAGCTCACCGCCGATCCGACCCCGGTCACCTACTGCCACTGCTCCAAGTGCCGTCGCTGGCACGGCCACGTCGGCGCCTACGCCGCCGTCCCGCGCGATGCCTTCGTCCTCGTCGAGCAACGCGGCCTCAAGTGGTACGCCGCCAACGCCACCGTTCGCGGCGCCAGCAAGGGCGACTACTATTCTCTCCCCGACGACGGCCTCTTGCGCCTCGACGAGTTCAAGTAATTTCTAGTTACACGACGTCAGCGACGAGATCCACGCGTCGACCACGCCGACACCATCCGCGTCCACGACGTGCGACGCCAACGGCGGCATCCGATTGGCGTCGAGCGCGTGCATCCGCAGCGACGCCACCGACGAGCCCGGCATCCCGGGTGCGATCACCAACGCCCCCGTCACCCCGAGGTCCCCATCCTGCGGCGTCGCGCCGCACGCCCCCGTCTGCGCCAACGTCAACCCATAGCGCCAATCCGGCGGCACCTTCGCCGGTCCGCCCATGCGGTGGCAGAAGCTGCAGTTGGCGTGCAGGTACGCGCGCGCGCGATCGCCCACGGGCGCCGTGCCGTCGTCGAGCGCCGGAAACGCCGCCAGCATCGCCGGCGGCGGCGGCAGCGGCGCGTCGAACAGGCCGGCCGCATCCAAGAGCTGCATCTGGTTGCCGCTGCCGTCGGGCGCGTCGCGGTTCATCTGCGCGGTCTCGAGCCCGAGCGTCCTTCCGGCCACCGTCGTGTGGCACTGCAGGCAGTCGTCGCGGCTCGGGTAGTACCAGGTCAGGCCGTTGCCGAGATCGCGCGTCTGGCTCGACGGCAGCAGCATCGCGTCCGATCCGTCGGGCAGCCACTCGTAGCTGTAGCCGGCCCAATCGCCGTCGGCATGATGCACCAACAGGCGCGTCTCGACGCGCGTACCGCCGACCGAGAACTCCTTCATGAGCACGGTGCCGATGGGCAGATCCCAATCGCCGTCGTCGTTGATGTGGATCTGTCCGCCGTCGGGCAAGGAAAGCCAGCGGCGCTTGGTCGCGCCGTCGGCCCACAGCGGCATGTTCACGTCGTACTCGATCAGGTTCGACGCCGGCACGCTCGGATTCGCCGGATCCACGCAGCCCGTCGCCGACAGCGTCTGCGGAAAGTTGGTCGTGCCCGGCTGTCCGCTGGCGTCGACGAGCTTGTAGATGATGCCGTCGGCGTAGCTGATGACGTAGAGCTCGCCGTCGGCGCCTTCGCCGAACGACGAGATGTTCTTGCCGGTCTCGACGAGGAGCTGCTTCTGCCCGGCGCCGTTGGCGTCGTAATAGAGGCGCCAGATGTGGCCGGCGATGTAGTCGGCGAAGATGTAGCTGCCGACGAGGCTGGGGATGGCCTTGCCGCGGTAGACATAGCCGCCGGTGACGCACGAGCCGCCGTCGGTCTGGCCGGTCGCGGGATGGCCGTAGTCGAGCTCGGGCGGCAGCGCGCCGGGCAAGGAGCACGTCGCCGCGTTGTAGCAGTGCGTGCCTTCCATGACGTTCCAGCCGTAGTTGCCGCCGAGGTTGATCTTGTCGACCTCCTCGTACAAGTCCTGGCCGACGTCGCCGAGCCAGAGCTGGCCGGTGGCGCGATCGAAGCTCCAGCGCCACGGGTTGCGCACGCCGTAGGCGTAGATGAGCTGCGTGTACGCGTTCGCGCTGGCGGCAAACGGGTTCGACGGCGGCACGGCGTAGCTGGTCTGGCCTTCGACGTCGAGGCGGAGGAATTTACCGAAGGGCAGCGTCGTGTCTTGCGCGCGGTTCTGCGGATCGCCGCCCGAGCCGCCGTCGCCGAAGGCGATGTAGAGATAGCCGTCGGGGCCGAAGAGCACGTTGCCGCCGTTGTGATTGGTGTAGGGCTGCGCGAACTGCAGCAGCACCTGCTCGGTCGTCAGATCGAAGGTCGCGCCGTTGTCGTTCGATTGGATGCGCGAGAGCACCGAGTCGAAGCCGGCGGCGGCGCTCGACGGCGTGTCGTACGAGAGATACGCAGTGTGGTTGCTGGCCCAATTGGGCGAGAACGTGACGCCGAGAAAGCCGTTCTCGCCCGAGCCGTAGCTGAGCTTGTTGGCCGTCGCCGACAGATCGATCACCGTCGACGACGTCGTCGGATCGGCGGCGGCGACGCGCACCAGCGCGCCCGACTGCTGCCAGATGTAGAAGCTGTCGGCGTCGCCGGGCGCCTGCGCGATGCCGACGGGCACCGAGAGCGCGGGCAGGTCGGGGAACGCGGGGACGAGCGCGACGGTGGCGTCGTTCGCCGGGCGCGGCGGCGCCACGCAGCGCGCCAGCGGCGTGATGCCGGTGTTCGGCGGGATCATCGTCCCCATGTCGGGGAGGTCGCTGGAGTGATCGTGACAACCGGCGGCGACGACCAGCACGAGCGCCGCGCAGCGAAGATCCGGGCGCATGCGGCGATTGTACCACCGCGGGCACGGCGGTTGCTCCATCTCGGGCGAGGAGGAGCGTTCATGGACGACAAGCGCAAGAAGACCGAAGAGGTCGAGCACGACGACCAGAACGAAGGCGAGGGCAGCAAGAGCGCCGATCGTCAGTACCGCAAGGACGTCGACGATTTTCTGCAGGAAAACGACCCGTCGAAGCTGGCGCGTCAGGCGCAGCGCGATCTCGAGCGCGATCCCGAAAGCTACGAAGCGGCGGAGCGTGAAGGCAAGAAGCGCTCGGCCGGAGATCTGCCGGCCGACAAGGACGTGATCTAGCGGCTACTCGGCTTCCATGCCGGCGAACTGGCCGGTGCCGGAGCGCTTCTCGCTCGCCTTGCGCAGGTTGTGATCGAGGATGCGCTTGCGCAGGCGGATGGCCTTCGGCGTCACTTCGACGAGCTCGTCGTCGTTGATGAACTCGAGCGCCTCTTCGAGCGTGAGCGACAACGGCGGCGACAACACCAGCTTCTCGTCGGCGGCGTGGGTGCGGATGTTGTTGAGCTGCTTGGCCTTCGACGGGTTGATGATGAGATCGTTCTCGCGCGTGTGAATGCCGACGATCTGCCCACCGTAGACCTTGACCTGATCCTTGATGAAGAACTGCCCGCGGTCCTGCAGCTTGAACATGCCGTAGGCGTTGCTCTCGCCCTGCGCGTCGGCGATGAGCGCGCCCGACGCGCGCCCCTTCATCGGGCCGACGTAATCGCCGTAGTGCGCGAAGTTGTGGTTGAGGATGCCGGTGCCGCGCGTGTCGGTGAGGAACTCGGAGCGATAGCCGATGAGCCCGCGCGAAGGGCACAGGTACTCCACGCGCACGCGGCCGGCGCCGGCCGGGCTCATCTCGGTCATGCGGCCGCCGCGCGAGCCGAGCGTCTCGATCACCTTGCCGGCGAACTGCTCGTCGACGTCGACCATGACCTCTTCGTAGGGCTCGGACTTCTTGCCGTCGATCATCTTGAAGATGACCTCGGGCTGCGACACGCACAGCTCGTAGCCTTCGCGGCGCATGGTCTCGATGAGGACCGACAGGTGCAGCTCGCCGCGCCCCGAGACCTTGAACACGTTGGGCAGCGAGGTGTCCTCGACGCGCAAGGCGACGTTCGACTTCAGCTCCTTGTAGAGCCGCTCGCGGATGTTGCGCGTGGTGACGTACTTGCCTTCCTGCCCGGCGAACGGTCCATCGTTGGCGATGAACTGCATCGAGATGGTCGGCTCGTCGATGGTCAAGAGCGGCAGGATGCGCGGATTCAAGATGTCGGTGATGGTCTCGCCGACGTTGAGCTCCTCCATGCCGGTGACGGCGACGATGTCGCCGGCGGCGCCCTCGGCGATCTCGAAGCGCTTGAGCCCCTGCGAGGCCAGCACCTTCTGGACGCGGAACTCTTCCTTCTTGCCGTCGCGGTGGGCGGCCAGCACGCGGTCGCCCATCTTGATCTTGCCGTCGGTGATGCGGCCGACGGCGACGAAGCCGAGATAGTCGTCGTAGTCGAGCGTGGCCACGTGCATGCACAGGGGCGCATCGGGGTTGGCCTCGGGCGGCGTGACCTTGTCGACGATCATGTCGAGGAGCGGCGTCAGCCCCTGCGCGGTGTCGTCGCCCGGGTTCTTGA
>DASXOU010000676.1:0-4228 GCA_036494045.1 Polyangia bacterium
GAACGAGATGTGCACGGTCGAGGAGCACCAGGCCAGCCACTCTTGCGCCTTGGCGCGGGCGAGCTCGCCGGGCGCGGCCAGGAGCTTGGCGTCGGGATGCGTGTCGGCGACGTAGGAGATGATCGCCGGGTTCTCGGTGAGGACGGCGCCGTCGACGGCGAGCGCCGGCACCTTGCCCTTCGGGTTGACGGCGAGGTAGGCGGGCGTCTTCTGCTCTTTTTCGCGCAGGTTGATCCGCTGCGTCTCGAAGGCGGCGTTGGCTTCCTCGAGGGCGATGTGCGAGGCGAGGGAGCAGCTGCCGTTGGAAAAGTAGAGCTTGAGCGTCATGCGGGGCATGTAAGGCGTGGCGCGTAGGGGCGCAAGGGCGATCGAATTGCCGAGCGCCGATCAACAGGCGACAGGCGGCTGGCGGCTGGCGGCTGGCAACGAGGCGCTTGGGGCATTCCCTGAGAAGCCCGTTGCCTGCTGCCTGCCGCCTGTCGCCTGTTACGCCCCTCCGACGATCAACGCACCCTGTCGCCGTGCGTGTAGACGTTCATGCCGCCGTCTCGCACGAAGCCAACCAGCGTGACCGCGAACTCTTCGGCGAGCTCGACCGCGAGCGTCGACGGCGCGCCTACCGCCGCGATCAGCGGCAGGCCCGCCGCGATCGCCTTCTGCACGATCTCGTAGCTGACGCGGCCGGAGACGACGAGCAGGCGATCGACGAGCGGCAGGCGGCCGCGCTCGAGCGCCCAGCCGATGATCTTGTCGAGCGCGTTGTGGCGGCCGACGTCTTCGCGCGCGAGCTCGAGCGCGCCGTCGGCGTCGAAGAGGCCCGAGGCGTGGATGCCGCCGGTGCGCGCGAACAGCGGCTGCGCGGCGCGCAGGCGATCGGGCAGCGCCGCCAACGTGGCCGGCGATACGGCGAGCGCCGACGAGACCAGCGGCGCGCGCACGCGCAGCGCGCTGATGGCGTTCTTGCCGCACACGCCGCACGACGACGAGGCGTAGAAGAGCCGCTCGCCGGCGGGGACGCGCGCGCCCGGGCGCAGCGTGACGTCGATGACGTTGCCCACTTCGTCACCGGTGAGCGCGGGCGGACGCGCGATGGCGACGATGTCGGCGGCGCCGTCGACGAGCGACTCGGCGTAGAGGAAGCCGCGCGCGAGCTCCTCGTCTTCGTTGCCTGGGCCGGGCGTGCGCATGACGACCGTGAGCGCCTTGCCGTTGACGCGGATCTCGAGCGGCGCTTCGACGGCGAGCTCGTCGTCGGCGTCGGCGCGCGTGCCGTTGCGGATCTTTTCGATCTTCACATCTGCACCGCGATCTCTTCGTCGACGAGCGGCTGCAGCGCGCGCGACGGCGGCGCGGGCAGCGACGCCAAGAGGCGATGCGTCGGCGCGTCGATCGTGACCAGCGCGTGGCCACTCTCGGACGGTACCGTCACGAGGTGGAGCGGCGTCGGATCGTGCGCGCGATCGTCGAGGACGAGTGGCGGCGCGTCGTCGCACAGCGCCACCGCGGGCATGAGGCCTACTTCGAACAGGTAGCGCTCGGCCTGTTGCAGCGCCGCGAGCGCGCCTTGCGTGGTCGCGATCGGGACGACGCCGGGCGCACGATGGACGCGGCCGTCGACGGGCGGTGGCTTCATGCGGCGCGCCTCGGCGAGCGCGCGCTCGATAGGGGACGCGGCGTCGCCGAGAAAATCGGCGTAGGCGAACGCGAGCGGGCGCGCCGCCGCGATGGCGTCGTGAAACGCGCGCGAGCCGAAGAAGGCGTCGAGCGCGGCGAGCTTCTGGGCGCGCGCGAGGAACAGCGTGGTCGACGCTTTGTATTCGTCGAAGAGCGTGCGCAGCGTGCGCTGGCGAAGCAGGCGATCGAGCTTGAGCGCGCGCGGATCGATCGCCGCCAGCTGCGCGCGCAGCGTCGACGGCAGCTCGGGCAGGGCCGCCTCGGGCTCGCGACGCACGCGCGCGGCGAACTCGGCGTCGAACAGCATGCGGACGATCGCCTGCTGCGCGCGCAGATGCGCCTTCACGAGGGAAACATCCGGTTGAGGCGCCGGAAGTTCTCGACGACCTCGTCGGGCGCGTTCTTCTCGCACTCGTAGACGATCGCGCGCAGCGCCGTCGCGCGCGGCAATACCGCCTCCACGATCTGCCAGGTGTCGGGCAGCGGCTCGGGATTGTGCGCGTCGTCGACCAGCGCCAGGCCGTCGACGTCGACGGGCGCGCCGCCGGCGACGTGGAGCTCGACGACGCGATCGAGCGGAAAGGCGTCGAGCCCGGCGGTCGGCAAAAGGCCGCGCAGCCGCTGGAACATCGCCAGGTGCGCGCAGTCGAGGAGCAGGCCGCAGCCGCTCTGATCGGAGACGCGCGCGAAATAGTCGAGGATGTGCAGATCGCCGACGTAGAACGCGCCCGGCGGATTCTCGGGCAGGAGGCGCAGCGCGGTCGCGGCTTCGATGCGCGCGATCGACTCGGCGCAGGCGTCGGCGGAGTCGCGCGTGAGGATCGGTGGCAAGAGCAGCTGGTGGCCGCGATCGCGCGCGCCGAAGTGCCACAGGCCGGCGTCGCCGCACAGCCAGGCGGCGCCGATCGCGTGCGCCGCGCGCGCGGTGTCACGCAACCACGCGTCGTCGGCGTCGGCGGGATCCTCGAGGTTGAGATCGAGGAAGTGATAGGTGGTGGCGCGGCCGGCGGCGGCCCAGCGGCGCACGTGATCGTCGAGGCCGCGCGCCAGATCGGCGCCGTACTCGACAAAGTGCACCAGGCCCGGGTGATCGGCGGCGAAGGCGAGCGCATCGATGCCGGCGGCGGCCGAGCCGGGCTCGGCGGAGATGCCGACGCCGAGACGTGGAAGCTGCGCGAGCGCTGTCGTCACGCGACAATAGTGGTACGCTGCCGCGCCCGAGGGCAAGAGTGATGGCAAGGCGAGAGCGTGGCAATCGTCGCGGCAGAGGTCGGCACGGCGGCGGCAAGCCGGCATTGGGCAAACGGCCCGTCGGCAAGGCGCCGCTCGGCAAACGGCCCGTCGGCGCGTCGAAGCCGCACAAGCCGGCGGCGCCGACGCCGCAGATTCGCGCGCACACGAAGCTCCCCGACGTCGTCGTCGGACCGGCCGGTCTGCCGCGCGCCGGCGAGTGGCTGCTGACGACGCGGCCCGGCGCCGAGATCGATCTGATCGAGGAGCTGTACTACGCCGATCCGAAGTCGGCGCCGCGTCCGGTGGCGCCGTCGCTGGTCGCAGCCGTCAAGAAGCCGGGCGAGCCGGCGTTCGCGCGCCAGGCGTTTCCCGTGCACGCCGTCGTCGAGACCGCGCAGCTCGGTGACGCCGTCGCCGCCGCGCTCGCGCAATCGGGCGCGCCGCAGCCATGGGCGCTCGACGTCTGGGTCCCCGACAGCGACGAGGGCAACCTCTTGTCCGCGCGCGCCGCCGCGCTCGTGCCGACGCTGCGCACCACCAGCGCGTGGAGCGAAAAGCGCGTCGCCGACGCCCGCGCCGCGCTCGCCGAAAATGGCCTCTACGCGCAGGCGTGCCTGCTACCGCCCGGCGATCGCGTCGCCGTCGGCGTCCTGCCCGTGCGCGACGCGCCGTCCTTGGCTTCGGGCGGCCGCTTGCGCGTGCACGTGCCCGAGGCGGCGCCGTCGCGCGCCGCCATGAAGCTGGCCGAAGCCTTCCTCTGGCTCGATCGCTCGCCCGACGCCGGCGACGTCTGCGTCGATCTCGGCGCCGCGCCCGGCGGCTGGACCTGGGTGCTGCTCGAGCAGCGCGCGCGCGTCATCGCCGTCGACCCGGCGTTCCTCGCTCGCTCGCTGCAGGGCAAGCGCGGCGTCGAGCATCAGCGCCGCGACGCCTTCAAGTACGAGCCGAAGGAGCCGGTCGATTGGCTCTTCTCCGACATGGCGTGGCGGCCGCTCGAATCGGCGGCGCTGCTCGCCAAGTGGGCGCGCCGCGGCTGGGCGCGCATGCTCATCGCCAACATCAAGCTGCCCATGCGCAAAAAAGCGGAGATGCTGGTGCGCGTGCGCGAGATCCTCGCCGACGGCGGCTGGCGCAGCCTGCGCGTGCGCCAGCTCTACCACGATCGCGAAGAGGTCACTGTCGCGGGGGTCCGATTCGCTTGATGAACATGTCGCCGCCGACGGAGACGCCCATGTCGCTCGGCATGAGGGTCATGTCGCTCGACGTCATCATGCTCATGTCGGGCGGCGGCGCCTCGCAGAAGCTGCCGACGCACATGTTG
>DASXOU010000677.1:0-1715 GCA_036494045.1 Polyangia bacterium
TGAACATCGACAGGTTCGCCGAGAGGTAGTTGCGATCGTCGAAGTGCAGCTGCGCCTCGGCCTCGCCGCCCCAGATCTGCCGGCCCGGATAGTTGATGAGCTGCGTGCCGAGCACGGTGGAAGTGGCGTCGACCTCGATGACGTCGTCGGTGCGGATGTAGAACGCGTTGGCGCGCAGCGTGATCAGCCGCTGCGGCGTCGACTCGGCGCTGAGCTCGACGGTGTTGGTGGTTTCGGGGCGCAGGTTCGGGTTGCCCATGATGCGCACGCCGCCGGGCGTCTCCGACACGCCGGTCTGATCGTACAGATCGCGAAACGTGGGCGCGCGGAAGGCGCGGCCGTAGAGCAGCTTGAGCGACAGGCGCGGATGCGGCTGATAGACGATGGCGGCGCGCGGATCCCACGCGGCGCCGAAGTCGCTGAAGTAGTCGAGGCGCAGCCCGACGGTGATCCACAGATGACGCAAGAGCTGCAGCTCGTCGTGCGCGAAGACGGCGGCGAGCAGGCGATCCTTGTCGACCTGCGGCAGCGGCAGGTTGTCCCAGTTGCGCAGCGTCGGGCCGGCGAAGGTGTAGGCCTCGCCGCAGCAGAAGTTCTGGCCGTACGTGAAGCTCGGCAGCCACGAATATTCGAGCTCGGCGCCGACGACGAGGTGATTGCCGCGGATGCCGCGCGGCTTCGGCAGCGTCCAGTCGAGCTGCGTCCACTCGGCGAGGCGGTAGGTGACGAACGAGAAGCTGCGAAATTTCCCGTCGGGGAACAGCTCGCCCGGCGCGGGCGTGAAGTTGCCGTCGACGTCGTGGAAGAAGCCGGGCGGCTGATCCTCGACGAGGCTGTCGGCGGCGCGGCGATCGAACACGAATCGATGCTGCAAGCGTACGCCGGCCCCGAGCGGCGCGGTGTAGGCGAGATAGGTCTGCACGGCCGAGCGCTCGAGGTGCGAGTCGGGCGCGAACACGTTGTTGGGCCCGAAGTAGGGCCCGCGGCGGCGCTCGTCGTAGAGCGCCCACAGCTCGAGGAGGTCGCCGCGCACGAGCGTGCTCTCGCGCTTGATCGACAGCTGCGCGACGGCGACGCGCATGGCGCCGTTGGTCTCGGCGGGGACGAGGCTGCCCGTCGGAGCGGCGTTGTCGCGCTGCACCAGCACCTTGGGACCCGAGCCGTCCCAGTAGGAGCCGAACAGCTGCACCGTCCAGCGGCCGAAGCTGCGCGCGAATTTTGCGTGGGCGCGCACGCCCCAGCCGAGCGAATGGTCGAAGTACATCTCGGCGCCGAGGCCGGCGAAGATCTCGGGCGTCGACTTCGAGTAGATCGAGATGACGCCGGCGAACGCGTTGGTGCCGTAGAGCGCCGAGCCGGGCCCGCGGATGAGCTCGATGCGCGCCACGTTCTCGAGCGGAAATTCCATGAGGTACGCGCCGTCGTAGAAGTCGTTGAGCCGCTCGCCGTCGAGCGTCACGAGCACGTCGCTGGCGCCGCCTTTGCCGCGCACGATGACGCGTTGGCCGCCGAACTGGGTGGCGAGCACGGTCACGCCGGGCATGAGCTCGAGCGCGTCGGCGAGCGTGCGCAGGCCGAGCGCGTGGATCTGATCGTCGGTGATCACCGAGATCACCGATGGCACCGTGACCATCGGCTGGCTCTGCAGCGTCGCCGAGCGCACCTGCACGCCCATCAGCTCCTCGAGGCTGAGGTGCTCGAGCGGCGCGTCGGCG
>DASXOU010000678.1:0-3199 GCA_036494045.1 Polyangia bacterium
GCAGCTCGGCGGTGCGATCGACGTCGAGCGCGAAGCCGGCGGCACGCGCGGGCCGGCCGTAACGCGCGACCAGGCCGTCGTAGCGGCCGCCCGAGGCGAGCGCGCCGCCGGCGCCTTCGGCGTAGAGGGCGAAGCGCGTGCCCGTGTAGTAGTCGAAGCCGCGCACCTCGCCGAGATCGATCGAGAGACGGCCGGGCGCGCCGAGGGCGCCGAGGCGCGTGCACAGCTGCTCGAGCTCGTCGACGGCAGCGCGCGCCGACGGATCTTCGACGAGCGCGCGCGCGCGCGCCAGCACCTCGGGGCCGCCGTACAGCGACGGCAGCGCGCACAAGAGCGCCTTGCGCGCATCCGACACGCGCGCCAGCGTCGCCAACGCCGCGACGGCGGCGCCATCTTTTCGCATGAGCGCGACGTGCAAGGAAGCCATCGCTTCGTCGTCGAGGCCGAGCGACTCGAGCGCGGCGTGCGCGATCGCCGCGTGGCCGAGATCGACGGTGTAGCCCTCGATGCCGAGCGCCTGCAGCGCCGCTTCGGCGAGCGCGACCACCTCGAGGTCGCCGCCCGGCTGCGGCGCGTCGATGAGCTCGACGCCGATCTGGAAGATCTCGCGCCGCCCGCCGTCGAGCCGCACCACCGAGCCTTGATAATAGAGGCGCACCGGCCCCGGCTCGTCGTGCATGCGCGTGGCGACGAGGCGCGCCACTTGCGGCGTCAGGTCGGGCCGCAGCGCCACCACCTCGCCCGACGCCGGCTCGACGAAGCGCATCGCCTGCGCGGCGGCGCCGGTGCCGCGCGCGAGCACGTCGGCATATTCGTACAGCGGCGTGATGATGCCGCGATAGCCCCAGCGCTCGATCTCCGACGCGGCGGTCGCGGCCAGGCCACGCCGGCGCGCCGCAGCGACGGGAAGATAGTCGCGAACGCCGGGTGGAAGCCGAGGGCCCTTCACAGCGCGCGGACTGTAAACAGCGCGAGCGCTACTGGCAAACGTTATTGATGCACTTCATCGCGCCGGGGCAGTTGCCGCAGCGGAGGACGTCCGCGCAGCCGTCGGAGACGACGCCGCACTGGTTGGCGTCGCACGCGGCCTTGGGCGTGCACGTGCCCTTCTTGGTGCAGACGTTGGCGACGCAGACCTTGTTGCCGTTGCAGGTGGCGTCGCCGCACTTCATGACGCCGTTGCAGCCGTCGGGCATGCGGCCGCAGTCCTTGTCGAGCGCCGCGCAGGTCATCGCCGTGCAGCCGCACGAGCTCACGTCGGTGCCGCCGCCGCACGAGCTCGGCCAGTCGCAGGCGCCGCAGTCGAGCATGCCACCGCAGCCGTCGGACGCGGGGCCGCAGCTCTTGCCGAGCGCGGCGCAGGTCGTCGGCGTGCAGCCGCAGACGTTGGCGACGCCGCCGCCGCCGCAGCTCTGCGGTGAGGTGCAGTCGCCGCAGTGGAGCGTCGTCGAGCAGCCGTCGGAGATGTCGCCGCAGTTCTTGGCCGCGACCATGCACGTCGTCGGCGTGCAGGTGCCGACGCCGCAGACGTTGGCGACGCCGGCGCCGCCGCAGCTCTGTCCGACGGGGCAGCCGCCGGGCATGTCGCACATGAGCGTGCCGCCGCAGCCGTCGGGCGCGCTGCCGCAGTTCTTGCCCATCTCGACGCAGCTCGTGGGCGTGCAGCCGCACACGTTGGGCGGGCCGCCGCCGCCGCACGTGTTGGGCAGCGCACACGAGCCGCAGCTCACCGTCGCGCCGCAGCCGTTCGACACCGCGCCGCAGTCCTTGTGCTGGTCGGCGCAGGAGACGAGCTTGCAGCCGCATTGGCCGGCGGTGCCGCCACCGCCGCAGGTCTCGGGGTCGCTGCACGAGCCGCAGTCGAGCATGTTGCCGCAGCCGTCGTCGAGCGGGCCGCAGTCGCTACCGACGTCGCTGCAGCCGATCGGCGTGCACGGCGCGCCGGCGTCGGGGCCGCCGCCGACGTGGCAGCGGTTGTCGCCGCCGCACGATTGGCCGGGCGGGCAGGCGCCGTCGTCGCCGCAGGCGATCTCGCCGTCGCCGAGCGCAGGCGCGAAGATGCAACCCGCCGACGCCGCGACGACGATCGCGAGCGCTGCGCCGGCTAGAACGCGCATGACCAGACTGCTTGCGCGCCGCCCGCCGCCGGCGCGACCGCGAAGCGCGCGCGATCGCGACGCCAGCCGATCGCGTAGAGGACGACGCCGGTGGCGACGGCGACGCCACCGACGACGTAGAGCGCCGTGGCGGCGGTGGCGTCGTGCTGGCCCGAGCTGTACAAGCTCGCCTGCGCCGGGCTCCAGCTGCCGTTTTGCGCGGCCAGGTTCGACAGCTTGTGCTGCGCGTCGAGGGCCGCGGCGCCGAGGCCGATGCCGGCCGCGAGCGCGCCGAGGCCGGCGACGCCGACGACGACGCCGGCGATCCGCTCGCGCCGACCGCTCCGTAACCGCGCGACCGGCGCCGGCTTCGGCTCCAGTGCCGCCGTTGGCGGAATCAGCGTCGGAGCGGACGGCGTACGGCTGACGGCTGACAGCTTTTCCTCCTCCGCCTTGCGCCGCACCTCGACGATGGGCTCGAGCTCGGCGATGCGCTTCTCGACGTCCTCGTGATTGGCGGCGTCGGGCCGAACGCGCAGATAGGCGCGATAGAAGTGGAGCGCCTGCTCGTAATCCTTGCCGAGCCGGCTCGCCTGCGCGAGGTTGAAGAGGAGGCCCGGCGCCTGCGAGAGCGCGTACGCGGCCTTGAACTCGTCGACGGCGGCGGCGAACTCGCCGAGCTCGTAGTGCGCCATGCCGCGGTCGTAGTGGTCCTTGGCTTCCTGGAGCGCGTCGGGGTCGTCGGCCGCGCGCGCCGTCGACGCCACGCCGGCGATGACGAGCAGCACGGCCAGCGTCTTCATTTCGAACCCGAGAAGGGATCGACGAGATAATCGGGATCGCGGCGCTCGGGCTTGTTCTTCGCCGCGGCCGGCTTCGGCGCCGTCGCGGCCGGCTCGGCTTCGTGGCGCAGGTGCACGGCGAGCTCGACGGTGGCGCCGCGGCCGACCGCGACCTTGCCGCTGTAGCGATGGCGCCCCGGCGCGGTGACGCCGACTTCGTGGGTGCCGGCATCGACGCCGAGCCGCGCGCCCGAGGCCGCTTGCGCGACCAGGGTGCCGTCGAGCTCGATGCGCGCGTTACCGGTGTCGACGTGGACGACG
>DASXOU010000679.1:0-7250 GCA_036494045.1 Polyangia bacterium
ATCGACGACGCGCCGGAGCTGCCCGCCCTCGGCGAAGCTGGTGACGGCGACCTGGCGGCTCGCCGCGCGCAGCCGCGCGCGCACCGGCACCGTCGCCAACGGCTCGCACGCGATCACGCCGTCGACGGCGCGCAAGCTGGCGCAGGCCGCCTCGGCGATCGGGCGCGTGAAGGCGACCGACAGATCTTCGCGCATGGCCATGTCGAACTGGTGATGCACCAGCGCGTCGATCGATCCGCCGAAGAACGAGCCGGTCACGCACAGCGCGGTGGCGAAGGCCAGCGTCGCCGTCGCGGCGAGCGCGCGCAGCGGCGCCTGCCGGAGGTTGCGCGCGACCATGAGCAGCGCCGCGGGCACGCGCCGGCCCAGGCGCAGCCGCTCGATGAGCCCGCGCTTGTACACCGGCGGCGAGGGCGGACGCATCGCCTCGACCGGATGCAGCCGCGTGACGCTGCGGACCGCTTGCAGCGCGCCGAGCGCCGCCGCGGCGAAGACGACGCCGAGCGCGCCCAGCACCGCCGCCCAGTTGACGCCCGTGTCGGTGATGGGCAGGCGGAAGTAGCGCACGAACAGCAGCGTCAGCGCGTGGCCGAGCTCGAGCCCACCGGCGATGCCGAGGATCGCGCCGGGCACGACCGCGAGGCCGGCCAGCGACAGGTAATGGCGCGCCAACCGCGCGTTGGCATAGCCGAACGCCTTGAGCGTGCCGATCTGCTCGCGCTGCGCCTGCACCAGGCGGCCGAGCACGACGTTGAGCACGAACGCCGCGACCAGCAGGAACAGCGTCGGCACGAAGACCAACATGCCGCGCAGGCGCGCGATGCGGACGTCGAGCATCTTGGCCGACTGCTGCTCGTCGCGGCCGTAGGTGTCGTGGCCGGCATAGGGCGCGAGCAGGCGATCGAAGGCGGCTTTGACGTCGCCGGCGACGGCGCCGGGGCCGAGCCGCACCACGACGTCGTTGAAGGCGCCGCCAAGATCGAACGCAGCCTCGAGCGGCGCGCGCAGCATCCAGGCCGCGCCGTAGCGCTCGTCGCTCGGCGCCACCGCGCCGGGCGGCAGCTGGAACAGGAGATCGGGCGCGATGCCGACGCCGACGACGCGCAGCCGCCGCAGCCGGCCGTTGAGCACGGCGGTGATGCTGTCGCCCGGGCCGGTGTGCGTGCCCTCGGCGAACGGCTCGTTGAGCACGACCTCGTCGTCGCGCTCGGCCGAGGGCAGGCGGCCGGCGCGCACGCGCACGGCGTCGAGCGGCGCCCGCGCGCGCGGATCGATCGAGACCAGGTGCACCGTCGCCGGCTGCGCGCGCCCGGGCAGGAACACCGGCACGTCGCCGACGACGCGCCCTTCGACCTGGGCCACGCCCGAGACGGCGGCCAGGTCGAAAAGGAGCGCGCGCGGCGCCCGCTTGAGCTGCGCGAACAGATCGCCGAAACGCTGGGCGCGGAAATATTCGGCGCGCGCGCCGTCGAGGGCGTCGACGGTGACCTTCATGGCGACGAAGACGCTGGCGCCGGCGGCGACGACGAGCGAGAGCGTCAGCACCTGCGAGCGCAGGCGCCCAAGCTCACGAAAGAGCGCGCGGTCGAGGGCGCGCATGCCTCACCAGACCAGCTCGTTCGCGCCCTTGCGCGTGCGGTTGACGGTGGTGTCGGCGATGCGCCCGTCGCGGAAGCTGACGACGCGGTCGCCCATGTCGGCGATCGACGCGTTGTGCGTGATGATCGCGGTGGTGGCGCCGAGCTCGCGGTTGGTGCGCTCGAGGACCTCGAGCACGATGCGGCCGGTGGCGAAGTCGAGCGCGCCGGTGGGCTCGTCGCACAAAAGCAGCGTCGGCCGCTTGGCGACGGCGCGGGCGATGGCCACGCGCTGCTGCTGCCCGCCCGAGAGCTGCGACGGAAAATGATCCTGCCGATCGGCGAGCCCGACCAACTCGAGCGCCTCCGACGTGGGCATCGGGTTGGCCGCCAGGTCGGTGATGAGCGCGACGTTCTCCGCCGCGGTCAGGCTCGGGATCAAGTTGTAGAATTGGAAGACGAAGCCGACCTCCTGCCGGCGATAGCGCGTCAGCTCGTCCTCGTCGGCGGTGGTGAGCTCGAGGTCGCCGTAGCGCAGGCTGCCGCTCGACGGCGAATCGAGGCCGCCCAGGATGTTGAGCAGCGTCGACTTGCCCGAGCCCGACGGGCCGAGCAGCACCACCAGCTCGCCCGGGCGCAGCGTCAGGTCGACGCCCTGCAGCGCCGCGACCTCGAGCTCGCCCATGCGATAGCGCTTGGTCAGCCCCACGGCCTCGAGCGTCGGCGGCGTCGTCGCCATGGTCGTCCTCCGGAACAATTGAACAGCGTTCGATAAACTTGAACGCCGTTCAATTGTGCGGCGATCGGGCGACCTCGTCAAGTCGGAACTTGAACACTGTTCAATTTGCAATACGATAGGAAGCAGACGCGCCATGCCGCTCAGCCGCGACGAAGTGCTCGATGGAGCCATCCGCCTGGTCAACGCCGAAGGGCTGGACGCGCTCACCATGCGCCGCCTCGCCGAGGAGCTCGACGTGCAGGCCGGCGCCATCTACTGGCACTTCGCCAACAAGCAGGCGCTCTACGACGCCATGAGCGACACCATCATGGAGGGCCTGCTCGAGCCGCCGCTCACCGGCACATGGGACGCGCAGCTCTCCGAGATCTGCCGGCGCATGGCGGCGGCATTCTTGCGCATGCGCGACAGCGCGCTTCTGGCCACGCGCGGGCTGCACCCGGGACCGAACGCGCTCGGTGTCAGCGAGAAGATGCTGGCCGTGATGCGCGACGCCGGCTTCAGCAAGGAAGTCGTGCTGTGGTCGACGTCGGTGCTCGGCTACTACGTGCTCGGCTGGGTGACCGACCTGCAGGCCACCGAATCGGCCAAGGCGCGCGGGCTGCGCTCCGCGCTCAAGCAGATCCAGAAGACGCTCGACACCGGGAAGTATCCGCGGCTGGCCGAGCTCGGCGGCCCCGGCCTCGAGCAGCTGGCGACCGGGCGCGAGTTTCAGCGCCGCTTCGAGTTCGGCCTCGACGTCATCCTGACCGGCCTTCGGGCCACGGTGCGACGGCCGCGCGCGCGCAAGCCGCGTCGCCGTCGCTGATCGAGTCACATACGCTTGCCGAAGACGCCGGTGAGCTCGCCGCGCGCCAGCACGTGGCCACGCGTCGCCGCGCGGATCGCCTGCGCGTCGGAGGCGGCCGGAAGCGACAGCGTCGTGTCGAGCGCCAGCACCTCGAAGCGATAGTGATGGCGCCCGCTCGGCGGACAGATCGGCGCGAAGCCGACGGTGCCGGCGGAGTTGCGGCCGGTCTGCAGCGCCGAGCCCGGCGCGATCGACTTCACCGCCTCCGTAGGCAAGGAGCGCCGATCGGGCGGCAGGTTGAACGCGGCCAGGTGCTGAAAGTGGCCGCTCGGCGCGTCGGGATCGTCGACCAGCACGGCGAGGCTCTTGGCCTGCGACGGCACCGCGCCCCACGCCAAGGGCGGCGCCAGGCTCTTGCCTTCGCAGGTGTATTCGGCCGGAATATTGCCGCCGTCTTCGAACGCCGACGACGTCACCTTGATCGACTCCTGGGCCCCGGCGCCGAGCCCGACCAGGAGCGCGGCGACGCCGAGGCACGCGCGCAAGATCCGCATGACGTGACCTCCTTCTGCCAACGCTAGGGCGCGCGCCCCGACGAGCAAGGCCGACCGTCACTCGGCTTCTTCGAGCAGCTCCTCGACGATGGCGTGGGCGATCCACGCCGCCGCCTCGCGCGGCTTGGCGCACACCGTCTCGCCCGCTTCGGCGACGACATAGCGCCAGCGACGGTGATCGCGCGCCCACTCGACGAACGGCGCCGCCTGGGCGTCGACGGCCTCGGCCGCGCGGGTCCAGCCGTCGCGCTGCCAACCGGCGCGGTCGGCGCGCGCCCGTGCAGCAAGGCGCTCGATGAGCCCTTCGAAGCCCACATCCGCAGCCTAGCACCGCCGGCGGCGCGGCGTTACGTTGGTGCCATGGGCGAAGCGCTGATCCGCGGGCTCGCGCCGCTCGGCTTTCAATGGCCGGCGGCCGATCCGTTCCTCTTCTGCGTGCACCACGACGATCGTTACCCACCGGGCAACGACGCGCTCGGCCCCGCCGCCTCGCTCGTCGGCCGCGCGCTCGGTCGAGACTTCGACGGCCACGACGGCTGGCGCATGTATCACGGCCGCACCGTGCCCGGTTTCCCCAGCCATCCGCATCGCGGCTTCGAGACCGTCACCATCATGCGCGACGGGTTCATCGATCACTCCGACTCGCTCGGCGCGACCGCGCGCTTCGGCCGCGGCGACGTGCAGTGGCTGACCGCCGGGCGCGGCATCGTGCACTGCGAGATGTTCCCGCTCTTGGCGCGCGATCGGGACAATCCGCTCGAGCTCTTCCAGATCTGGCTCAACCTGCCGCGCGCCGCCAAGATGGTCGATCCGCACTTCACGATGCTGTGGCGCGAGAAGATCCCGACCGAGATCGTGCGCGATCTCGACGGGCGCGCCACCGAGATCAACGTGGTCGCGGGAAAGATCGGCGACACGCGCGCGCCGGCGCCGCCGCCGAGCTCGTGGGCCGCGCGGCCCGAGGCCGACGTGGCGATCTGGACCATCAAGATGGCGCCGGGCGCGCGCTGGACCTTGCCGCCGGCGAACGCGGGCGACAATCGCACGCTCTACTTCTTCCGCGGCCACGCGCTCGCCGTCGGCGATCGCGCGATCGCGGGCAAGCAGGCGATCACGCTCGCGCCCGATTGCGAGGCGCCGCTGGAGAACCGCGGCGACGAAGCCGAGCTGCTCCTTCTGCAGGGGCGGCCGATCGCCGAGCCGGTGGCAGCGTATGGCCCGTTCGTCATGAGCTCGCGCGCCGAGATCGACGAGGCGTTCCGCGATTATCAGCGCACGCAATTCGGCGGCTGGCCTTTTCCGTCGGACGATCCGGTGCATCCGCGCGAGCAGAGCCGCTTCGCGCGGCACGCCGATGGACGCGTCGAGCATCCGGCCGGTGATCTATAGTGAAGCCATGAAGCGGATCCTCGTAGGGCTCGACGGATCGCCGGCGCAGCTGGCCGTGCTCGACGTGGCGGCGCAGCTGGCGACGGCGTTCGGCGCCGAGTTGATCCTGTTTCACGCGGTGGCGATCCCGGTGCACCTGCCGCAGCAGGCGCTGGCGGTGCCGCCGACGGACGTGGGCGGGCTGTTGTCGGACATGGCGCGCACGCAGCTCGAGGAGCTGGCGCAGGCACGCGCGGAGCTGGTCGAGCGGCTGCAGGTCGAGATCGGGACGGCGTGGCGCGCGGTGTGCGACACGGCGAAGGCGGACTCGGTGGACCTCGTGGTCATTGGGTCGCACTCGTACGGCGGGATCGATCGGCTGCTGGGGACGACGGCGGCGAAGATCGTGGATCACGCGCCCTGCTCGGTATACGTGGTTAGAACGTAAACCTGGCTCGTTTAGGTTCGGGGGCGGCGGGTCCTGTCAGCACATGCTTCGCCCTCCCGGCGTCGGGAAACGGCGCAGTCCGCCCGCCTTCGCGCCACCCGCCGCATTCCGGGCCGGCACTCGGGGATCGAAGAGCGGCTCAGCGTCGGCGGGCTATCGCTCGCTGTCGAGATGGCGCATCTGGTTCGGGTCGTAGCGGGTGCCGGCGACGGCGTCGGGGGGGACGGCGGCTTCGATGCGCGCGAGGTCGGACGGCGAGAGCGTGACGGACAGCGCGGCGAGCGCGTCGGTGAGCTGGGCGCGGGTGCGCGAGCCGATGACGGGCAGGATGCGCGGGTTCTTGGCCAGGGCCCAGGCGATGGCGAGCTGCGTCGGCTTGACGCCCTTCTCGGCGGCGAGGGCGGCGAGGGCGGTGACCAGCGCCTGGTTGCGCGCGAGGTTCTCGCCGGAGAAGCGCGGCAGCCGCGCGCGGAAATCGCCGGGCTGCGCGAAGCTGGAGCCGCTGAGCAGGCCGCGCGACAGTACGCCGTACGCCGTCATGCCGATGTCGAGCTCGTCGAGGAGCGGGAAGATCTTGGTTTCGGGGCCGCGGCTCAGGAGCGAATATTCGATCTGTAGATCCGTAATCGGATGCACCGCGCGCGCGCGACGGATCGTTTCCGGGCCGACCTCCGACAAGCCGATCGCGCGCACCCAGCCGGCCTTCACCAGCTCGGCGATCGCGCCGATGGTCTCCTCGATCGGCACCGACGGATCGAGCCGCGCCGGCCGATACACGTCGATGTAATCGACGCCGAGCCGCTTCAAGCTGTAGGCGACAAAGTTGCGCACCGCCGCCGGGCGCGCGTCGAAACCGACCCACGCGCCGTCGGGCGCACGCAACGCGCCGAACTTCACGCTCAGGAGCACCTGGTCGCGCTTGCGCCCGGCGAGCGCGCGGCCGATCAGCATCTCGTTGTGCCCGGCGCCGTAGAAGTCGCCGGTGTCGAGGACATCGATGCCGGCGTCGAGCGCCGCGTGGATCGTCGCGATGCTCTCGTTGTCGTCGCTCTTGCCGTACATGCCCGACATGCCCATGCAGCCGAGCGCCAGCGGGAAGACGTCGTGCGAGCCGAGCTTGCGCGTATTCGCCATGCGGCGAACGTACTCCCGTTGCTTCTACTTCGCGAGCAGCAAGCGCGTGACGCCGAGCAGCAGCTCGACGCGATCTTCTTCGATCTTCGGCTTGGGCAGGACGAAGCGATGGACGACCTCGCCGTCGAACACGGCGATGATGGTGTCGACGAGGACGTCGAAGCGCGCGCCCAACGCCGCCGCCAGCTCGGGCAGAAGATCGCGGGCCAGCGCGCGGATGTCCTCGTAGTAGCGCGCCGCCGTCGGTGCCAGCGCCTTCTTCAGCCGCGGGTTGGTGCGCGCGGCGATCGCCAGCTCGTACCACGCCTGGTTCAGCCGCGAGCGGCAGCTATGGCGCACCAGGCGCAGCGCGAGCTCGAGCGGCTCGCGCTCGCCGCGCAGCGCCTCGAACTCGCGTCGATAGCGCGCCAGCTGCTGCCGGCCCACGTCTTCGCCGACGGCGACCATGAGCGCCTCGCGCGTCAGAAAGTGGCGGAACAGCCCGCCTGACGAGACACCGGCGCGCGCGCACACCTCCTGCACGCTCGCCTCGGCGTAGCCGACGTCGATGAGCGCGTTGGTCGCCGCGTCGAGGATCTTGCGGATCGTCGACTCGCGCCGCTCTTCTTGGGTGCGCCGCGTCGCTGGCATCAGCCGCCCGCCG
>DASXOU010000680.1:0-17787 GCA_036494045.1 Polyangia bacterium
GTGCGGGACGCAAACGTGCGCGCCCGGCGCCGGCGGCGCGGTGGTCACGCCGGTCGGCGCGTGCAACGGCGGCGGCTCGTGCACGCAGGTGGCGAACCCCGCGTGCTCGTACACGATGTGCAGCGGAAACAACTGCGCCACCAGCTGCACCGACGACACCGGCTGCGTCGCCGCCGACTACTGCGGCACCGCCGGCGGCGGCACCTGCGTCGTCAGCCACGGCAACGGCGTGGACTGCACGCCCGAGGACTGCGAGCATTCGCCGTGCGGCTTCTGCAAGGCCATGACTTCGTGCCAGCCGAGCGGACAATGCTGCAAGAACACGTGCGCGGCGCCGAGCTGCGCGGGCGGCATGCTTACGACGAACACGTGCGGCGGCGGCGGCAACTGCAATCCGACGACGACGTCGTGTGGCGGCTACCAGTGCAACGGCATGGCGTGCGGCACCACCTGCGCGGCCGACACCGATTGCGTCAGCACCTATTACTGCGACAGCACGGGCCACTGCAGCGCCGAGACGCTCAACAGCATGGACACGTGCGACAACACCGTCTGCTACATGGGCGGCGCGTGCCGGCAGTGCAAGACGGACAAGGCGTGCATGATCCCGCCGGGCAAGTGCCCGTGAGACGCGCGGCCGCGCTCGTGATCGGGCTCGCGCTCGTCCTCGGCGGCTGCGCACCGGACACCGGCGTCATCCTCGAGGTGCAAGGGCCACAAGGCGGCGGCTCGTCGACGGACGTGGGCATCGCCAAGCTCGACTTCGTGGTCGCGCATCCGTCCTGGTGCGAGCGCTGGGTCGGCGTGCCGCCCGCGTTTCGCAGCGCGCGTGACGTCGCCGGCCGTAACCTCGCCGACAAGCCGTACGACTTGCGCATCACGCCCTCGCACACGACCGACCTGAGCGAGCCCATGTACGCCGCCGCGCTCGCCTATGGCGCCGACGGCTCGCTCATCGGCGAAGCGTCGTTCGACGCCCATCCGCTGGCCAAGGACAAAGTCCTGAAGCGCACGTCGCAGATCTTCTTGTTCCGCGACGCCAGCGCCGGCGCGCCCAAGTACGTCGCCAACGACGGCGCGTGCGTGTGCGCGCCCGGCGAGCCGTGGGTCGGCGACGGCTCGGGCGGCGGCTGCGATACGCGCGTCATCACCAGCTTCGATCGCCTCATCGACACCGCCGGCTGCGAGCTGACGCCCAAGGGCGCGGCGCTGCCGGTGCCGGTGTGCGACGGGCAGGGGTACATGGACGAGCCGACCGATCGCAACCTGCCGTGCTGGAGCGCCGACGCCGCCGGCGCCTGTCGCGTGACGACGCGCCACTGCTCGGATCAGAACGGCGTCGCCTACACCGAGGAGTGCAACGTCGCCGCCACCGATACGATGCTGCCGGCCGACAGCGCGCTGTGCAGCCGCTATCTCGCGTGCGAGCAGCAGGCGTGCGGCGACGTGATCGGCTGCGTGCGCTCGATGTTCACGACCAACATGACCGCGACGGTCAAGTGCACGCTGCCGATCGATCCGACGACGGCGCCGGGCCAGCCCATCCAGCCGTGCCCGGGCGGCGGCTCGTGGAGCGCGGCGCTGCCGATGCAGACGACGAGCGCAACGGTGTGCCCGTCGGCGATGCTCGACGGCAGCAACCAGCCGCCGTATCGCATCGGCTTCCCCGCGAGCGGGCAGATGGGTGTGCACACGCTGACGACGGACTGCCCGAACACGCTCGCGGTCGACAGCATCGACGCGCCCTATCCGATGGCGGTTCCCGATCGAGTGTTCGACGTCGTCGTCGGCGATCGACTGGTGCACGTCGACGTGACCGTCGTGCGCGCGTGCGTGGACGGCGCGCTCGCGATGGTATGCACGAACGGTTGAGCGCGATATGGTAGGCGCGTGACCACGACGGCGCGCGGCGGCGAGCTCATCCTCTTTGGCTTCGAAGGCAAGACGGCGCCGCCCGAGCTGTCGGCGCGGATCGCGGCCGGGCGGGCGCTGGGCGTCATCTTGTTCGCGCGCAACCTGGGCGCACCCGACGAGATCGCGGCGCTGACGCGCGCGCTCGCCGACGCGGCGCCCGCCGACGGTCCGCCGATCGTGGTCAGCCTCGATCAGGAGGGCGGGCGCGTGCAGCGGGTGAAGGCGCCGCTGACGGTGTGGCCGGCGATGGCGCGCGTCGCGGCCGTCGGCGACCTGGCGTACACCGAGGCGGTCGGCCGGGCGATGGCGCTCGAGATCGCGGCGCTCGGCTTCAACGTCGATTACGCGCCGGTGCTCGACGTGCACACCAACGCGGCCAATCCGATCATCGGCGATCGCGCGTTCGGCACCGAGCCGCGCGCGGCGGCGGCGCAGGCGCTCGCGTTCTGGCGCGGGCTCGAGTCGGCGGGCGTGCGCGGCTGCGGCAAGCACTTCCCCGGGCACGGCGACACCGCCACCGACTCGCACCTCGAGTTGCCGCGCGTCGACGCGGGCGAGGAGCGGTTGCGCGCGGTCGAGCTGGTGCCGTTCGCGGCAGCGTGTGAGGCGCGTGTGCCGATGCTGATGACCGCTCACGTCGTCTATCCGGCGATCGACACCGAGCCGGCGACGATGTCGAAGCGTTGGCTCGTCGACGTAGCGCGCGGCGAGCTCCACTTCGACGGCGTCATCGTGTCGGACGATCTCGACATGAAGGCCGTGCACGAGCGCTGGTCGACGCGCGAGGTGGTGCGCCGCTCGCTTGCCGCAGGATGCGACGCGTTCCTCGCGTGCCGCGACGCGGAGGTGCAGCGCGACGCGGAAGAGGCGCTCGATTTCGCCGCGCACGATCCGGCGCTGGCCCCGCGCCTGAGCGAGAGCGCCGCGCGCGTGCGCGCCTTCCGCGCGACTTTGCGTAGATTTGACGGAACCAGCGATTGGCGTGCGCTGCCGCTCGATGAGCACGAGCGGCTGGCGGCGCGCGCGCGCTGACGTTACTGCGCGGGAGGCGGAGGCGGCGGCGGCGCTCCCGGCGGCGGCCCCTCCGGCTGCTGCTGCGGCGCCATCTGCATGATCGGGCCGTTCAGCATCCAGGTGCCCGCGCCGCCATATCCGCCGTAACCGCGGATGTAGTTGGCCTGCCGGCCGCAACCGCGCACGCCGACGCTGGTCGCCACCTGAAACATGCCGACGCGCTGGAGGACCTGCGCCTCCATCTGGTTGCCCGGGCAGCCCATATCGAACGTCGCGCGCTGGAGGAGCGTGTCGCCGCCGCTGAACTGGAACGCGCGCTCGCGGGCGGCGTTGTCACCCGCGCGCTGCTGCTTCTGCTGCTGCTCTTCGGCCGACGATGCGCAGCCGCCGCTCGCCGAGAGCACCATCGCAACCGATCCGACCAACATGGCAATCCGAAAGATCATGCGCCCCACCTCGTCGTCGACGCATCTTATCCGTAACGCTACTTCCGTCGCAAGAGCAGCGCTTCGCCGAGGAGCAAGAGCAACAGCGCGGCGCCGAGCGCGTGCCACAGCTCGACGCGCCGCTTGGGCGCGGCGCCGGCGACCTTGGCGCCGCCACCGGCGGCGAGCTGCTTGAGCCGCGCCGGATCGATTGGCGTCGGATCCGACTCGGCGGGGTCGATGTTGACGACGAAGGTGGCGTCGCGCCGCGGGCGCATGACCCCGTCGTGCCCGGCGCTGGCCACGCGATAGATGCCCGGCTCGTCGGTGCTGTCGAACGCCAGCGCCTTCCGTCCCGCCACCTTGTCGCGCTCGAAGGTGCGCTGCCGCCCCGATGGTTGCGTCACTTCGACACGAAGCTCGCCATCGCGCAGCGCGATCTCGTGATGCTGCCCGACCAGGAGCGGCGCCTCCGGCTCGCGCATCGGCGCGCGCGCCAGGTAGCGCGTGGACTGCTGCACCAGCGGCAAGAAGGCCGGCTGGATGGGCAGGTTCGTCCAGTCGCGATCGATCGTCGACGCCCACAAGAGCACGCGCCCTTCGCCGTAGCGCGACTCGATCAGCGCCGGCGCGCCGTCGGCGAAATGGAGCAGCACCTGCCGCTGCGTCTCCGCCGTGGGACGGAACAGCGCGTAACGAGAGAAGCGCGCCGCTTCCAGCGCCTCGGTCGCGTGCGCCTCGCCGAGCGGCGCCAGGAGCGGATGATTGCGATCGATGCGTCCGAGGCGCATGCCGGCGCCCCCCGCCTGGCGCTCGCCGTCGTCGCGATCGGCGGCGGTGGCGCCGACGGTGCGCATCGCTTGCAGCGGCTGCGGCAACAGATCGCCGAGCGCGTCGTCGTAGGCGTCGGCGTCGACGTTGTCGCCGAGCGCGATGAACAGGCCGCCGCCGTGGCGCACGTAGTCCTTGAGCGCGGCGCCGTCGGGCGTCTTGACGTTGCACAGGAACACGACGTCGAAGTCGGCGAGCCGCCGGTTGCCGACCTCGTCGGCCGCGACGGTGGTGACGTCGAGCTGCGAGTCGTCGCGATCGCCGGGCCGCAGCGCGGTCTCGAGGTAGAACACTTCGTCGTCGCGCCGCGAGGTGCGCGGATCGCCGTCGACGATGAGCACGCGGATGTCGCGCCGCACTTCCACGCGCGCGAAGCGCCGGTCGTCGGCGGCGAGCGGATCGGGCGCGAGCTCGGCGGCGATCTCGTGCACGCCGATGTCGTTCTCGTTGGCGTCGCTCTCGTTGCCCGACGGCTGAAAGACGTGGAAGAAGCGCTTCTGCGCGCGTCCGTGCGCCGGCAGGTCGACGAGCCCCTTGGCCACCGGCTTGCCGTCGACGCGCAAGGTGACCGGCAGCTCCTTGATCGCTTCGTTGCCGAAGTTGGCGACGTCGACCGAGACGCGCACGCCGCGCGGCCCGAGGTGCACCGCCGGCTCGGTGGTGAGCGCGACGATGGCGCGGTTGTTTACCGGCTTCCCGTCGCTGAGGTCGATCGACACCAGCTCCGGCCCACGCCCCGCCGCCCATGGCGCTTCGCTGGAAAATCCGTGCGCCGCCAGATCCGACAATAAGTAGATGCGCCGTTCGGGCCGCGCCGCGTTGTCCAGGATCTGCGCCGCGCGCTTGAGCGCGCCGGTTACGTCGGTTTGACGGTAAGTCGGGCGCACGTCGGTGATGGCGCGCTCGAGCTTGGTGCGATCGGCGGTGAGCTGCGGCACCGGCGCGCCGCCGCCCTTCGACGCCAGCACGATGGCCGCGTCGGAGTCGGCGCCGAGCGCCTCGACGATCCGCCGCGCGCGCGTCCGCGCCGCTTCGACCAGCGCTTGTCCGCGCCGCTCGGCGTTCATCGACATCGAGTCGTCGATCACGATCACCGCCGACTGCGGGCCGCCCACCGCCATCGCCGGCAGATCGTCGCTGACGGCCTCGATGAACGGCTTGGCCAGGATGAGCGGCACCGCCGCGATCGCCAGCGCGCGCAAGAGCAGCAGCAGCCACTGCCGGACCTTGGTGCGCGTCGCCACGCGCTTCTCGCCGCGGAGGAGCAGCTCGAGTGCGGCGAAGCGGCGCACCTTGGCGCGGCTCCTGCCGATGAGATGGATCGCGATCGGCACCGCGAACAGTAGCGTCAGAAATACGTAACCAGGCGCGGCGAAGCTCATCGCTGCCCGCGCGGCCGCGTGCGATACGCACCGGTCAGAAAGCGCACCAGCACGTCGGCCGGCGCCTCCGAGGTATCGACGAGGTGATACTCGACATCGCCCTCGCGCAGCGACGTGCGATAGCCGTCGACGAAGCGATCGAGCTCGGCCAGATACGCTTTGCGCACGTCGCCCGGATCGGCGACCAACTTCTGATCGTCCTCCATCGACTCGAAGATGGTCGTGCCCTCGAACGGCAGCGTCAGCTCGTCGCGATCGAGCAGGTGAAACACCACGACGTCGTGCTTGCGCGCGCGCAACCCGCGCAGAAGGTGGCGCACGTCGTTCCCGGCGCCGAGCAGATCGCTGAACAAGACGACCAGCGCCCGTCGCTGCACCACCTCGGACAGATAGGCGAGCGCGCGCGCCAGATCGGTCCGCCCTTCGGCGACGACGCCATCGAGCGCCGTCAGAAGGTCATTGAGATGTCCCGAGCGCGCCCGCGGCGGCAGATAGCCGCGCAGCCGCTCGCCGAACGCGACCATCCCGACTTGATCTTGTTGCTTCAACAATAAGTAGGCGAGCGACGCCGCCAGCATGCGCGCGTACTCGAGCTTCGACACGCCGCCGCCGCGATAACCCATCGACGCCGACGAGTCGATCAGCAGATACGCGCGCAGCTCGGTCTCTTCCTCGAAGCGCTTGACGTAGTACTTGTCGAACTTGCCGTACGCCTTCCAGTCGATGTGCTTGATCTCGTCGCCGGCGGAGTATTCCTTGTGCTCGGCGAACTCCACCGACGAGCCGTGGTGCGGCGAGCGGTGCATGCCCGACAGCGCGCCCTCGACCACCGATCGCGCGCGCAGCTCGAGGTTCTTCAGGCGCGCCAGCGAAACCGGGTCGAGATATTGTGACATCGACAATAACTACGCGGGCCGCACGCTCTCGAGCAGTCGATCGATGATGGCGCGCGGGCGGATGCCTTCGGCTTCGGCGTGGAAGTTGGTGATGATGCGGTGCTGCAGTGTCGGATGCGCCAGCGCGCGCACGTCGTCGATGCTCGCCGCCGGCCGCCCCTCGAGGATCGCCTTGGCCTTGCCGCCGAGGATGAGGAACTGCGACGCGCGCGGCCCGGCGCCGAAGGCGACGTTCTCCTTGACGAATGGCAGCGTCGACTCCGACGGCCGCGTCGCGCGCACCAGCGCCACCGCATAGCGCACGACGTGATCGGCGACGGGCACGCGCAGCACCAGATCCTGCAGGCCCATGATGCGCTCGGGCGAGAGCACCTTCTTCGTGATCGGCCGATACGCGCTCGTCTGCTGCTTGACGATCGCGACCTCCTCGTCCGCCGACGGATAGCCGACGTCGACCTGGAACATGAAGCGATCGAGCTGCGCCTCGGGCAACGGATAGGTGCCCTCCTGCTCGATCGGATTCTGCGTCGCGAACACGAGGAACGGCGGCGCCAGCACGTGCGTCTGCCCGCCCGCCGACACGCGCCCCTCTTGCATCGCTTGCAACAGCGCCGCCTGCGTCTTGGGCGGCGTGCGGTTGATCTCGTCGGCGAGCACGATGTTGGCGAAGAGCGGCCCGCGAATGAAACGAAACACGCGCCGCCCGGTCGCGTGATCCTCTTCGAGCACGTCGGTGCCGGTGATGTCCGACGGCATGAGGTCGGGCGTGAACTGAATGCGGTTGAAGCTGAGGTCGAGCACCTCGGCCAGCGTCGAGATGAGCAGCGTCTTGGCCAGGCCGGGCACCCCGACGAACAAGCAGTGCCCGCGCGCGAACAGCGACGTCAGCAGCTGATCGATCACCGCCTGCTGGCCGATGATCCGCTTCTCCACTTCCGCCTTGATCTCGATGCGCGCGCGCGCGATCTCCTCCACTGCGCGCAGATCGCTTTGGGTCTCGGCTACCACGACGTCATCTTAGCATCACTTCAGGCTTTGGCAGGCGCCCGCCTCGGCGTCGGCGCGCCCGTCCGCGAGCGCGCGATACGCCGTCGCCAACCCGCAGTGCACCGACGGATCGAACGGATTGACCGCCAGCGCCGCTTCCAGATAATGCGCCGCTTTCTTATTGTCACTCAGACGCAACCACGCCTCGCCCAGCGTCGCGTTGGGCGCCGCCTGATCGGGATAGAGCTCGAGCTCCGGCTCGGCCGCTGCGATCGCGCGCCGCGGATCGCCGAGCTCGAGATACGTGCGCGCCAGCTTGTTCGCCACCGACGGGTGACCGGCGCCGACGATCGCCTGGGCCTTCTCGTACTCGAGCGCCGCCGCGACCAGCCGATGGCGCGCGCGCAGCATTCCGCCGAGCCGCGCGAACTTGCGCGCCCGCTCTTCGCCGATGCGCGCCGAGTCGTCCTCGCTCGCTTCGGTCGGCTTGCCCGCGCCCTTCTTGAAGCGCAGCTCGGTCTCCGCCGGCAACAGGCCCGGATGCATGCGCAGCTTGCGCCCGTGCAGCCACGCGCGCCAGGCGTTCTCGAACTCGGCCGGATCGGGCGCGCTCACCTTGCCGCCGTGATCGCGATCGGCGTCGGCGAAGCGCTTGATGAGCGCGCGGATGCCCGCCCATCCGTCGCGCTCGTGCAGAAAATCGACGACCGTGTAGACTTCGGCGAACGCCAGCGCCGTGTCCTCCTGCGACGGCAGCTTCGCCATCGACGGATGCATCTCGGCGAACGTGATGAGGTGCTTGTGCGCGATCCCCGTCGCCAACAGATGCTCCATCACCGGCGTCAGCGCGCCGCCCGACGGCCCGCGCCAGCGCTGCTCCTCGTACTTGGCGATTCCCTCGTGCAGCCAGATGGGCACGGTGTTGTGTGAGACGCGCGTGACGACGTAATGGGTGAGCTCGTGGTTGAGCGTGTCGCGCCACGGATAGCCGGCGATGAGCGCGCGCGGCGACACGATCATGAGCCGGTTGTACTTGCACAGCGCGATCGTCCCCGAGGTCTCGATCTCCTTCAGCGTCAGCGTCGACACCTTCGCCAGGTCGGCCACCTCGGGGTAGATCTCGACGCGCACCGGCTCGGTCGGCCGCCAGCCGAGATCGTCGCCGAGCGCGGCCATCGCCTTCTCCAGCGTCTCGAGCGCATAGGGCGCCAACAGATCGTCGCGCCCGGGCTTGTGCCACACCACGAAGTGCTTGCCGCGCAGCGCGACGTAATCGTGCGTGACCTCGTCGGTGGCGAGCGCCAGATCGCGCAGCTCCTTGGCCTCTTCGCCGACGCGCCCGCGCAGCTTGCCCGCCGCTTCGCCGAGCCGCTCGGCCGCGCGCGCGTAGGCGCCGCGATGCAGCAACAGATCGCCCTCGACGAATGCGACCTCCGGATCGTGCGGATGCGCGCGCACCAGCCCGTCGATCTCCTTGGCCGCCTCCTCGATGCGCTGCTCTTCGACCAGCCCGTACGCATGGTCGGGCGACGCCGCGCGCGCGACGCCACTTATTGTCAACGCGACAATAAGCAAGCGCCTCATTTCGCCAGCTCCTCGTAGTAGCGCTTGAGCTGCTCTTTGTACTCGGCCGGCCCGCCGCGCTTCATCGCATCGAGCAGGTCCTGCCGGAACTCCTTGGGCGCGCGGAACTCGTCCGCCCCGGGAATCCGCACCGGCTCCTTGTCCATGGGCGCGTTCGACGATCCATCCTTGGGCCGCCGCTCGCGCTGCATCTGCTCCTTGAGCTGATTGAGCTTCTCCAGCGCCTGCGCCTCCTCGCCCACCGCCTCGCGCGGCGCCTGCCCGCGCAGGTCGTCTTCCGCGCGCTCCATGTGCTGCCCCGCCTCGCGCAGCCCCGACGGCATTCCGCCGGGAATCGGCATCGGCATCGGCTTACCGTCGGGCCCGACGCGAGGCTTTCCCAGATCCTTGGCCAGGTCCTGCGCGCGCTTGCGCAGCGCCTCCTGCCGCTTGCCCAGGTCCGAGAGCCGCTTCTGATCGTCGGGCGACATCAGCTGCGAGGGCTTGGGCATCGCCTTGTCGAGCTCGTCGGCGATCTCGCGCGCCAGCATCTCGTCCTGGCTCACGTCCTCGCGCGTCTTGCGCAACTTGGGCGGCGTGCGCGTCCAGCTGCGCGCCTCCTCGTCATGCAGATCCATCGCCATCTGGCGCAGTCCCTCGTGCGCCTGCTTGGCCATGCCGCGCGCCTCGTCGACGTCGTTCTCGCCGAGCGCGTGCTCGGTGTCCTCGACGCGCTTCTTGGTCCGCCCCAGCTCCTCTTGATCGTACGCGGGCAGCGACATCGGATCGAGCGACTCGAGCTGCTTCTTCAGCCGCTGCACTTTTTCCCGCGTGCGCTTCTGCAGCGCCTCCAGCTTGTCCTTCATCAGGCGCTGCGCCTCGGCGCGCGCCCGCTGCCGCACCTCCGCGGTCTCGTCGCGCAGCCGCCGCTGCTCCTCGGTCAGATCGGCGAGCTTGTTCTCGACCTCGGCCATCGCCTTCTCTTCGGGCCCGAAGCGCTCCTCGCGAAACCCCTTCAGGTCCGACTCCATCGACGACATCATCTTGTCGAGCGACTGCGACAGCTTTTCCATCTCCGCCATCGCCTTGTCGATGTCGCCGCGCGCCAGCATCTGCCGCACGTCGTCGAGCTTCTTCTGCAGATCGTTGTCGCCCATCGCCTCTTTGTTGAGGAACTGATCGGGCAGCTCGGAGGCCAGCCGCTGCGCCTTCTGCGCCAGCTCCGCCATCTTGCGCTCGAGCTCGCGCAGCTCGCGCTCGATCTCCTTCTTCGTCTCTTCCGATTTCGTCTTCTTGTACTCGGCCATCAGCTGCTTGAGCCGATCGCGCGTCGCCGCCATCTCGTCGGCGACGGCGAGCAGCTCCTCGAGCCGCTGCTTGCCGACCAGATCGTCGAGCGCGATGACGTCGCGCTCGAGCTCGCTCACGTGCGCGGGATTGGCCTTCTCGAGCGGCCGCGTCGCCCCGCCGCGCAGCGGCCTTCGCGTCTTGCGCCGCTCGTCGCGCAGCTCGCCCAGCGCCTGCTCCTCGTCGCGCACGAGCTTGCCGAGCCGCGCGTGGATCTCGCCGAGCGCGCCGCGCACGTCGTTGGCGCGGATGGTCGCCGCCGTCCTCTTCGACTGCGCCTCGCCCGCCGACTGCTCCGCGCGCGACAACATGACGAGCAGCGCCTCCGCCTTGGAATGGATGCGCGTGAACTCCGCCATCACCTGTTCGTCGTCGATGTGGCGCGTCTCCAGCCGATCGGCCAGCTCCTGCAGCGCCGCCTCCACCAGCTGCTGCTCGTCCTCGACGGCGCGCTCCTGCTTTTCGCGCGGGCTGAACACCGTCAGCGTCAAGGTCTTCGAGCGCCCGACGTTGGGCCCCGGCACCGTGTCGTTGTCCTTGGCCTCGAGGTGATAGGCCACGCGCGCGCCCGGCTTCAAATCGAGCTCGGCGAGATCCCACTCGATCTTGCCCTGCATCGCGCGCTGCCCCGCCTGCGCCTTGTCTACAGCGCGCCGCTTCTCGGGCGCGTCGCCGACCTTCCACACCAGCTCGACGGCGCCGAGCCCGTAATCGTCGTCGACGCTCCACGCCAGCTCGATGCGCCGGGTGCCCGCCACCTCGAGCGGATCGGCCGGCGCATACAGATCGACGCGCGGCGGATGATCGGGCTCGAGGTCGATGCGATGCGCCTCCGGCTCGGCCACGCGATGCGCGCCGCCGCCGAGGATGAAGCGCCAGGTGCCGCGCGCGCGCACTTCGATCGTCGCCGCCAGATGCCCGTCGTGCACCTCGACGGGCAGCTCGCGCGCCTTTTCACCCTCGGCCTCGACGAGGATCGACGCCTCGCGCGTTCCCGCCGCCAGCGCGCGCGCCGCGACGGCCACGCGCGTGCCCGGCAACGCCAGGATCTGCCCCGAGCTGCCCGGGATCGCGCGCGGCGGCAGCTCGGTGTACGCCGGATATTGCAGCGTCAGATCGATGTCGGCGACGATCGGCTCCGACGACGTCGATGGCGGCGGATTCGCCGAAGTCAGCGCCGCCCAGCCGCGTGCGAAACCGGCCGGCCAATAGAACGCGAGCGCGCCCAGCGCCGCCCCGGCAACGACCAGCGGCCACGCGCTCGCCAGCCGCCGCACGCGCACGAGCTGCCGCGGCTCGACGGTGCGCAGCCGCTCGGCGACGCGCTCGCGATGCGCCCGCACCAGCGACGGCGACAGCAGCGGATTGGCCTCGAGCTTGGGCAGCTCGCGCTCGAGCTCGATCGCCGACCACAAGTCGTCGCCGACACCGGGCGCGCGTCCACCGACGAAGCGCGCCACCGCATCGTCGCGACGCCAGCGCGCCGCCGCGCGAACCGCGAAGACGCCGGCCGCGCCCAGCCCGCCCCCGCCGAGGAGCAGCGCGAGCGGCCGCCAACCCGCGCCGGGAACGAGCGCCGCGCCGGCGAGCATCACGAACAGCACCCCGGCGCCGATCCCGCCGCCGACGCCGATTCCGCGCCACGCCTGCGCCGCGCGCAGCCGCCGCCGCACCGCGCGAACGAAAGCAGCAATCTCTACGCCGGGATCGGCCGGTCGCCGCGGCTCGCCGCTCACGCGATTCATCATGTCACGAAAAAAGCCGAAAATTCAGGTTGCAGCAGAGGTAAAATCTTACATACTGACTGTCGGGTGGCCGAGCTTCCGACCTACTCCCCCCAAGGCCGGAGGCTCTGGCCGCCCGTTTTTCTTGCCCTCGCTTTTCGCTGGTTTTCATCTGTCTATCCTCTGAATAATCGGCCCGGAGCGCCGTCTCTCCCCTGAGAGCCGACGAAACGGAGCCTGGCTTGGAGCCGGACGACAGGAAGCTCGTCGAAGATGCCCGCCGTGGAGATGCAGCGGCCTTTCGCGAGCTCGTGACCCGACACCAACGCCGCGCCTATGCCGTCGCGCTCGGGATGGTCCATGACCCCGACGACGCACGCGACATCTGCCAGGACGCCTTTCTCAAGGTCCACAAGAGCCTTGCAACGTTCGAGGGCGACGCACAGTTCTTCACGTGGCTCTATCGCATCGTGGTCAACCTCGCGATCGACCTCCTCCGCAAGCGGCGCGGGCAGCGCGTCGAGTTCGATGACACGTTGGCGAACGACGAGCCCGACGAGGGCGGCATCGCACCCCATCGCACCGGCTTCGATCCGGCGCGCGCGCTTGCCGACAAGGAATTGCGGAACCAGATCCTCGCCGCTCTCGACAAACTCACGCCGGCTCATCGCGCGGTCCTGGTCATGCGTGAGGTGGAAGGGCTCTCGTATCAAGAGATGGCGGAGAGCATGAGCTGTTCGATTGGAACGATCATGTCGCGGCTCTTTCACGCGCGAAAGAAGATGCAGCAGATGTTGATTGCGTATCGCAAGGCAGCAACCCCGGCGGCTTGAAGAAGGGACCAAAGAAGATGGGCAAGGAAGCAGACGAACGATTGCAGCGCTACTTCGACGGCGAGCTGTCGTCGGCCGAGCGCGCCGAGGTCGAGGCGGCGCTCACCGAGGACGATCAGCTCAAGCTGGCGGCGCTCGGCGAGCTGCGGGGTCTCGTCGGAAACGCGCTGATGGCGGAGGCGGCCGAGGTCGACTTGTGGCCGGCGCTCGAAGCCAAGCTCGGCGGCGCAAAAGCGGGCGGCAAGGCGGCCGGGGCGGCGCGCCGTCGCTGGGGCTGGCGCGCGCATCCGGCGAGCTGGTCGGCGGGCCTGGTGATGGCGGCGGCAGCGGCGTTGCTCTTCTTCGTGCAGCCGTGGCATCCTGCGCAGGCGACCGATAATTGCGATGTCCTGAGCCTGGAGACGTCGGGCGCCGTGGCGACGGTGTTCAAGCTCGGCGACATGCCGCACCAGGGCGATGCGTCGACGACGGTGATCTGGACGGAGGAGCAAGATTGATGAGAGCCTGGGCGGCGTCGTTGACGTTGGTGGCCGGACTTCTCGCGGGCGGCGTCGCGCGCGCGGAGTCGGCGACGTGCGACGTGCCCGTGATTCACGCGCTCAATAATGGTGATGACGGCAAGGCGCCGGAGATCGATGGGCGCATCAATCGGCTCCGGCCGTATCTCGAGCGCGCGCCGTTCACCGCGTGGCGCGAGTTCCGGCTGCTGGATCGCAAGGAGCTGACCATCGGCCTCAAGGAATCGAGCTCGTTCATGCTGCCGAACGGGCGCGAGGCGACGCTCAGCTTCGTCGAGCATACGGCGGGGCCCGGCGATCATCGGCTGCGGTTGCGCTTGATGCTCGACGACCGCGGCAAGAAGAACAAGATGCTCGACACCACCTTCGTCCTCGACGAGGGCGGCGTGGTGCTGCAGGTCGGCCAGCGTTACCAGGGCGGCATCCTCGTGCTCGCCGTTTCCTGTAAAACGCACGATTGAGCCATTCCCTCAGTTTCATCTGCTAAAGTGAACGGCCGATGCTCCGTCGGCCGCTGGTCTGGGTGCCGCTCGTCGCCACGGCGATCTTCGCCGGCGGGCCGCTGGGCGCGGAGTGGGTCGTGCGCGCCAAAGTGTTGCCGAAAGTTTCGGCGCGGCTCGGGCGCAACGTGACGGTGAACGACGTCAAGGTCGGCTTCGGCACGCTCGAGATGCGCGGGCTCGTCGTCGACGGCGCGGGCGCGGCGCCGCCGGTGGTGATCCCGCGGCTGCGCGCCAAGGTGGCGCTGTCGTCGCTGCTCGGCGGCGTGCGCGTGGAGATGCTCGAGCTCGATCGCCCGCGCATCGACGTCGTGCGCAGCGAGTCGGGCGACGACAACATTTCGTCGATCCTCGACAAGCTGCGCGGCAAGAGCGCCGGCGGCGCGGGCGAAGCCGAAGGCGGCGGCGGCAAGCTGCACGTCGAGCTCGTGCGCGTGCACGAAGGCAACGTGCGGCTCACCGACGATACGCTCGGGCAGGCGGAGGTCAAGGCGCTCGACGGCGATCTGCGGCCCGACGGCCCGGCGACGCTGCACGTGCGCGACGCGCGGCTCGAGGCGTTCGGCGCGCGCGCCGCCGCGGACGAGGCCACCGTCGACGTGACGCTCGCGCACGGCAAGCCCGTCGGGTTGCCGACCATCGACGTCAAGAACGGCACGCTGACGCCGGTGCGCGGGCTCGAGCTCACCGGCATCCGCGCGTCGGTGCGGCCCGACGCAGACGGCGAGCGGCAGGACATCGACGTGCACGGCAGCTACGGCGGCGCCTCGACGGAGCTGTGGAACGCGGTCGGCTACATCGGCAACGACATGCGCGAGGGCAAGCTGACCTTGCGCTGCGATCGTTTCAAGCTGTCGCAGCTCGACTCGGTCCTGCGCAACAAGGATGGAACTCCGGAGATCTTGAACGCGTCGCGCGGCGAGATGGACGCGCACCTCGATCTCGGCTTTCGCGACGAGAAGCTGGCGTTCATCGGCGCCGCGCACCTGGCCGGGCTCACCGTCGCCCATCCGATGCTGGCGCCGCAGCCGGTGCCGCGGCTCGGCTTCGACGCGCGCATCAAGGGCGTGGTCGAGACCAAGGAGCGCACGCTCAAGCTGTCGGAGCTGGCCATCGATTTTCGGAATCTGCATTCCGTAATTGCCGCCGACGTGGCCAACCTCGGCCGCAAGCCGCGCTTCGCCGCCACGCTGCAGGTGCATCCGCTGCCCTGTCAGATCGCGCTGCAGGCGCTTCCCGTCGAGCTCGTGCCTTATTTACAGGGGTTCAAGCTGGCGGGGACCTTCTCGACCAATCTGCACCTCGGGCTCGATCTCGAGGATCTGGATACGCCGGTCGATCTCGGCGGGCACGTCGGCATCGAAGGCTGCCGCGTGTTGCAGGCGCCGGAGTGGGCGTCCGATGCGCGGCTGCAGGGGACGTTCGAGCAGACCGTGGAGTACGAGCCGGGAAAGTGGATGACCTTCGTCGTCGGGCCCGAATCGCCCGATTGGGTGCCGTTTGCCGAGATCTCGCCGCACCTCGTGAACTCGATCATGACCACCGAGGACTCGGGCTTCTTCAAGCACCACGGGTTCATCTCGTCGGAGTTCCGCTCGGCGCTGCAGCAGAACCTGCAGCGCGGCTATTTCCGGTTGGGCGCGTCGTCGATCACGATGCAGATGGTGAAGAACGTGCTGCTGTCGCGCGAGAAGACGCTGTCGCGCAAGCTGCAGGAGATGTTCCTGACGTGGTACGTCGAGCACCACCTCACGAAGGAGCGGATCATGGAGATCTACTTCAACGTGATCGAGTTCGGGCCCGGCATCTACGGCATCGGGCGCGCGGCGCAGCACTACTTCGGCAAGCCGGCCAAGGAGCTCGAGCCGCAAGAGGCGGCGTGGTTCTCGTCGATCTTGCCCAATCCGAAGAAGCGTTACGTGCAGTACTGCCACTCGAGCGGGATGCTCGACGCCAAGTGGGACGCGTACATCAAGCGCATCATGCGGCGCATGCACGAGCGCGGCCGGCTCACCGACGAGGAATTCGAGCGCGCGGAGGCGACGCCGCTCAAGTTCTCGCGCGCGGAAGCGATGCCCGAGCGCGAGTGCATGGCGTTCGTCAAGCGGATCACGACGCCGCCGCAGCAGCTCGCGCAGTCCAAGTAAGGCCCAGGAAAAATTCACAGGGAGATCAGGAGATCAGGAGATCAAAACGCGTACAGAAAGAACCAATCGGATCCCTCTGTAAGAGTTGTGTTCTCCTGATCTCTTGATCTCCCTGTGAAGCTTTTCTGGCGCGCCTGCCGGGTTACTGGCCGCGGAGTCTCTTGACAACGAGATCGACCACCGCCTCGTCGCCTGCGTTGCGGACCGGACCGCCGGTGCCGTTGGGGCAGGCGTTGCAGAGCGTGCAGGGATCGGGCGCGCGCGGAATGCCGAGGGACTTGGCGAGCGATTGCAGCTTGTCGACTTCGTGCGGCGGCAGCGGCGCCACCGGGCCGAGCACGCGCGCGGCGTGCGTGATCTTGGCGGCGTGCTCCATCGCCTCGAGGCGGTTGTAGGCTTCGTCGAGGTCGCGGCCGAGCGTGATGGCGCCGTGGCGATCCATGACGATCGCGTTCGACTGCCGCATGTACGGCTTGAGCACGCGCGGCACCTCGTCGGTGGTCGGCGTGGAATAGGGCGCGACCAGGATGGCGCCGAGCACGAGGCAGGTCTCCGACAGGATGCACTGCGCGAGGCTGACGCCGGCGAGCGCGAGCGCGATGGTCATCGGCGGATGCGAGTGGACGACGGCGCCGACGTCGTCGCGCTCGGCGTAGGCGAGCTCGTGCATCAAGAACTCCGACGACGGCCGCTTGGTGCCGCGCAGGAGCTTTCCGTGCGCGTCGACGATCACGAGGTCGTCTTCGTTGATGAACCCTTTGTGGAAGCCGGTGGGCGTGACCAGGATGCGCTCGTCGTCGAGCTTGGCCGAGACGTTGCCGTCGCCGGCCGCGATGTACCCCTGGCGGTACATGCGGTGGCAGATCTCGACGAGCAGCTTGCGAAGCTCGGGCTCGCGCACGGCGCACTTATAGCATGGCTGTGGTACACCGACGGCGTGGATGCCAAGCTGGTCATCGACGCGCTCGCGCCCCATCTCGGCGACGAGCGGCGCGACAAGGTCGATCGCGTGGCGGCGTCGCGGCTCGGCGGGCTCGTGGTGGTGCTGGAGAACCTGCACGATCCGCACAACGGCGGCGCGGCGCTGCGCTCGTGCGAGGCGGTCGGCGTGCGGCAGGTGCGCGTCGTCGGCAGCGCGTTCCAGTTTTCCGAGCGCGTGACGCAGGGCTGCGACAAGTGGCTCGACATCGTGCGCGACGAGACCATCGATCGCGCGGCGGCCGAGCTGAAGGCGCGCGGGTTTCGCTTGTACGCGGCGGTGCCGGGCGCGGCGACGGCGCTCGAGTCGCTCGACGCGCTCGCGCCGGCGGCGTTTCTCGTGGGCAACGAGCGCGACGGGCTGTCGGCGGCGGCGCGCGCGGCGTGCGACGTCGAGTTCGCGATTCCGATGCGCGGCTTTTCGCAGAGCGTGAACCTGTCGGTGGCGACGGCGCTGTGCGTGTACACGCACGCGGAGCGGCGGCGCGCGGCGCTCGGGCGCGTCGGCGACCTCGACGGCGACGCGCTCGACGAGCTGCGCGCCGACTACTATCGGCGCGATCTGCGCGGCGCCGACGCGATCATCGCGCGCGCGCGAACACAGCGCCGCAGCTGACGACGGCGGCGAGGATGGCGACGGCGGCGGCGACGACGATGAGCGGCGCCCACAGGTGCGCGCCGGCGGCGTAGATGAAGCCGCTCGCGGCCACGAAGACGACGACGAAGCC
>DASXOU010000681.1:0-6589 GCA_036494045.1 Polyangia bacterium
GCCTCCTTGAAGTCCAGGCCCGGCACGATCTCCGGCGCCGGCGCCGCAGCCGTACCACCCGGCGCCGTCGGCTCCGCAGCCGTATCATCCGGCGCCGGCTCCGCAGCCGTATCATCCGGCCCCCGCTCCGCAGCCGTATCACCCGGCGCCCGCGCCGCAGCCGTATCATCCGGCGCCCGCGCCGCAGCCGTATCATCCCGCGCCGTCGGCGGCGCCGCATCCGCAGCCGGCTCCGCACCCCGTCGGCAAAGCCCCGCCGCCGCGGCGCGACGAGAAGAAGAAGTAGCCGCTACTCCTTCACGTTCGTCAGCCCATGCCGCTTGAGCAGCTCGCGCAAGTGATAGCGCGTGAGCCCCGCCTCTTGCGCCGAGCGCGTAATGTTGCCGTCATGCCGCTCGAGGAGCTGCTTCAGGTACGCCAGCTCGAATGAATCGACGATGCGCTGCTTGGCCTCCTTGAAGTCCAGGCCCGGCACGATCTCCGGCGCCGGCGCCGCCGCGTGCCCGCCGCCGCGCGCCGATCCGCCGTTCGCGCCCGACGACGCGCTCGGCCCCGAGTCGCGGTTGAACATGAGGTCCGAGCGCTGCACCAGCGATCCCTCGGTCAACGACGCCGCGCGCTCGACGACGTTCTTGAGCTCGCGCACGTTGCCCGGCCAGCTGTGCCCTTGCAGCGACGCCACCGCGTCGGGCGCGAACGCCATCGACAAGTGTCGCCGTCCGGCGATCTCGCGCAGAAACACGTCGGCGAGCGCGGGAATGTCCTCCTTGCGCTCACGCAACGGCGGCATCTCGACGTGAATCACCGACAAGCGGAAGTACAGATCCTCGCGGAAGGTGCTGTTGTTGACCATCGCGCGCAGATCGCGATTGGTCGCCGCCACCACGCGCACGTCGATCTTGATGACGCGATCGCCGCCGACGCGCTTGAGCTCGCGGTTCTCGAGCACGCGCAGGAGCTTCGGCTGCAGGTTGATGTCGAGCTCGCCGATCTCGTCGAGAAAGATGGTGCCGCCCTGCGCCTGCTCGAAGCAGCCTTGATGCTGCGCGACGGCGCCGGTGAAAGAGCCCTTCTCGTGCCCGAACAGCGTCGACTCGATGAGGTCCTTCGGGATCGCGCCGCAGTCGAGCACCACGAACGTCTTCGACTTGCGCGGCGACGCTTGATGGATGCCGCGCGCGATCATCTCCTTGCCGGTGCCGGTCTCGCCGGTGACCAGCACCGTCAGCTCCGACGGCGCCACCTTCTCGAGCGTGGCGAAGATCTCGCGCATACGCACCGAGGCGCCGGTGACGCTCTCGAAGGTGTCGCGCTTGGACAGCGGGATCTCGACGATGTCCTGCGTCGGCACGAAGCGCAGCATCGTGTGGCCGACGCGGAACTCCTGCCCCGGCTTGAGCCACACCTCGCGGATGCGCAATTCGCCGATGAACGTGCCGTTGGTCGAGTCGAGATCGCGCAGGCGATAGCCGTCGTCGCGCGCCAGGATCTCGAAGTGCGAGCCCGAGATCGCCTTGTCCGAGAGCACCAGGTCGTTGATGATGCTGCGTCCGCCGGTCACGCGCGGCTTTCCGACCTCGACCTCGCGCCCCTGCTCGGCGCCCGACACGACCACCACCTTGGACTTGCGAAGATGGCGCACCGTCGCGCGCGCACCGTCGAAGACGGTGGTGAGCGCGGGGCTCTCTTCGTAGAGTCCAGGGTCGCGGGGATTCGACGGCACGTCGTTATCTTACAGGAAGATCGAGGCGCGTAATATCCGCGTTAGTTGAGCCAGCGCTTGTTGGGCGGCCCTTCGCGCCCGCCGGTGAGCACGCGATAGCGACGCTTGAGACGCCACATCTTCATGCGATCGAATGATCTTCCCAGGCCGCCGATGTCGATCCCGCCACGGCGCGTGAGCAGCCAGCCGGCGAGCCCGGCGCCGGCGACGGCGCTGAGCTCGAGGAGGCCAATGTGCCAATCGGCGCGCATCGCCTTGACGCACGCGAGCACGTTGATGCCGACGAAGATCCAGGTCATCGTCGTCGCGCTCATCTGCGCCACGCCGTAGGCGCTGACCTGCTGGCCGGCCCACAGCGCGCCGAACGCAACCAGAAGAGCGGTCATCGCCGGCTGCGCTCCGAGAATGGGCACGTCCGGCGCCCAGATCCGTCCCACGACGGCGGCCACCAACGATCCGCCGATGATGCCGCCGACGAAGACCTTCCAGAACGCGCGCGTGCCGAGGCGCTGCTCGAGCGGATTGCCGAAGAAGATGAACATCACGAACGTGAGCAGCAGATCGATGAAGTCGGGCTCGATGAATCCGTTGGTGACGAGCTGCCACGGCTCCCAGCCGAGCGCGGTGCGCGGCCTGAGCACGAGGTGCTGCGCGAGAAGCTGGATGGGCGCGCCGCCGACGTTGATGACCAGGCAGATCGCCGTCAGCACGATCATCGCCGCCATGACGCCGCGCTCGGGTTTGAGCGCGGCCCACTGTCCGCCGCGGAAACGGGCCATACCTAGAAGGTAACCACGCTTTTGTTCGACGGCAACGGCTGCACGCCGATCTCGATGTCCTGCAAGTTCACCACGTCGCCGCGCACGATCGTGTGGACCTCGGGCGGGGGCACGATGCTGGCGAGCGGATTGCCGTCCCCGTCGAAGACCTCGGCGGCGAGACCGATGGCGAACGTCCCGGCCGGCAGATCGAACGCGGTGGTCGACTCACGATCCTTGCATGGGAACGTCCGCGGCGTAATGCCCGGCGCCGGCGCGCCGGTCGTCGGATCCGCGAACACGATGCTGACCGAGCGCACCACCCAGATGCTGATGGGCGAGCACTGCATGTTCTCGACGTCGCTGCAGCAGGAGCCGTCGTCGGCGCCGGCCATCATCGGATCGAACGTCTGGCCCGTCGACAAGTTGGAGATTCGCCAGCGCACGCTGACGGCCCCGCCGTTTCCCTGGCAGCCGCCGAGTACCATCGCTGCGAGCGCGAACGTGCAAAATCGCCACGAGGTCATCGCGTTTCTCGACGGTAGCACGTTTGACCTGTCGCGATCAGCGTGGTACCCCAGTTTGCGATGGTCACCCTCCTTCTGACCGCGCCCGTGGCCGCGCAGGGCAACGGCTCCTTCGATCTTCTCCAGCTTCTGCTCGGCGCCTCGGGGGTGGTTCGCGGCGTCCTGTTCCTGCTCGTGTGCCTCTCGATCATCGGTTGGTACGTGATCGGGTACAAGGCGCTCTATCTCAACCGCGCACAGAACGAGTCGCTGCGCTTCTTGGAGGCGTTCTGGCAGGCCAAGCGCCTCGACGCGGTCTATCAGGAGGCCGAGCACAAGCGGCGCTCGCCGATCGCGCACATGTTCAAGGCGGGCTACGTCGAGCTGTCGAAGCTGCAGAATCAAAAAGCGCAGGGCGCGCCGTCGCAGGGCCACGCGGGCGAGGTGTGGCACGGCGAAGGCGATCTCGAGAACATCGAGCGCGCGCTCCGTCGCGCGGCCACCCACGAGTCGACGGTGCTGGAGTCGATGGTGCCGTTCTTGGCGACCGTCGGCAGCGCGGCGCCGTTCATCGGCCTCTTCGGCACGGTCATCGGCATCATCGACGCGTTCCACCAGATCGCGAACCAGGGATCGGCGAACCTCGCGACGGTGGCGCCGGGCATCGCCGAGGCGCTCGGCACCACCGCGGTCGGCCTCGTCGCCGCGGTGCCGGCGGTCATGGCGTACAACTGGTTTCTGCGGAAGATCAAGGTGCTGTCGTCGGAGATGGACGCCTTCTCCAACGACTTCCTCAACATCGTGAAGCGCCACTTCCTGAGGTAACGACCATGGCGATGTCGGGCGGCAGCGGCAGTGGCGGTGGCGGCGGGATGATGGCGGAGATCAACGTGACGCCGATGGTCGACGTCATGCTGGTGCTCCTCATCATCTTCATGGTCGCGGCGCCGATGCTGCAGGTCGGCGTGCCGGTGACGCTGCCCAAAGCCGACGCGCAGGCGATCCCCGACGATCAGGGCAAGCTCATCATCACGGTGCCGAAGGAGTTCGACAAGAACGGCATCGTCTACATCGTCAAGACGCCGTTCAAGTTCGGCGACGACTTCGAAAAAGCGCTCAAGGGCAACGCCAAGCTGCAGCAGGAGCGCGAGGTCTACGTTCACGCCGACCAGGCCCTTCCCTACGGCGACGTCGTCAAAGTGATGGCGACGTTGTCGCGCGCGGGCGGAGAGAAGATCGGTCTGGTGACCGATCCGTTGAAATAGAGATGCAGCCGGCCGCGCGCGATCCGCTTCGGACCTGGGCGATCATCATCACCGTCGTGATCCACGCCGGCGTCTTCGGCGGCGCGTGGATCGCGCGCTTGCTGTCGTTTCATCACACGCCGCAGCTCTCGGAGAACTACGTCGACGCGCAGCTGGTGCGCTTCGGCAAGCCGCGCGATCTGTCGTTCCTGCCGCACAAAGAAGGGCACGTGAAGGAGAAGCCGCCCGACATCAAGGTGGCCAAGGACATGAACGCGCTGCCGCACATCGACGAGAAGAAGGATCCGAAGGACGTCGATCCGCTGAAGAAGACGCACGAGGATGTCTTCAAGAACCTGAAAGACGACAACGAAGGCGTGGAAGTGACGAACGAAGGCTCGCTCAGCGGCTCGCGCGCGGGCACGGCCACCGAGGCCAAGGGCGATCCCTACATCCTTCAGCTCGTCGATCAGATCGGCTCGGCCTGGACCGTGCCGACGACGCTCACCGACGCGCAGCTGGCCAAGCTGACCGCCGTGGCGTGTCTGACCATTTCCGAGTCGGGAACCCTCACGAGCTACAAGATCGTGCAGCCGAGCGGCAATTCGCAGTTCGACAGCTCGCTCGATGCCGCGCTGTCGACGATCAAGAAGCTGCCGCCGCCGCCGGATCGCAACCTCATGACGCTATCGAAGAACATCAAATATCTGGCGACGCGCGGCCTTCTGTGCGCGGAGCTGAGCCCTCCTGCAAAATGATGACGACAAACGCGAAGAAGAGAATCGTTCTCGTCGGTGGCAGCGCGCTCGCGACGCTGATTGTGTTGGCGGCGGCGCAGCAGCCGACCCGCGCGCAATCGGCGGACGACACCGTGCGCTTCAAGGTCACCTCGGGCGGGCGCGATCTGTACAAGATGGCCATTCCGCTGCCGCTCGGCGACAAGGCCAACGCGACCACGGCGCAGACGGTGCTGTCGAACGACCTGGCGCTGTCGAGCTACTTCAAGGTGCTCGATCCGGCGTCGTTCCTGGCCAACCTCGACGCCGAGCAGCTCGTGATCAATCCGCCCGATTGGCGCAACGTCGGCGCCGAAGGCGTGGTCAAGGCGCGCGCGACGGCGTACGGCGGCGACGTCAAGCTCGAGTTCCGCCTGTTCGAGGTCGCCAAGGGCGACGCGCCGGTGTTGTCGAAGGATTATCGCGGTCCGATGTCGTCGGCGCGGCAGCTCGTGCACCAGTTCGCCAACGAGGTCGTGAAGTACTACACGGGCGAGGATGGCTTCTTCGCCTCAAAGATCGCCTTCGGCCAGGGCGACGGCGGCAAGCGGCGCGACATCATGGTCATGGATTGGGACGGCTACGGCGCCACCGCGATCACCAAGGCGTCGCAGAACATCCTGCCGACCTGGTCGCCGACGGGCGCGGAGATCGCGTTCACCTCGTTCGTCAACGGCAAGCCCGATCTGTTCATCGTGCCGTCGTCGGGCGGCAAGCCGCGCCTGTTGTCGGCGAGATCGGGGCTCAACATGGGCGCCGCCTGGTCGCCCGACGGCAGCAAGATCGCGGCGACGCTGTCGCAGGACGGCAACGCCGAGATCTATCTGCTCTCGACGAGCGGGCAGGTCCTCAAGCGGCTGACCAACGAGCGCGGCATCGACACCTCGCCGTCGTGGTCGCCGGATGGATCGCGCATCGCGTTCGTCAGCGATCGTCACGGCAGCCCGCAGATCTGGGTGATGGCGTCGGACGGCTCGGGACAGCGCAAGCTGACGCGGCGCGGGAACTACAACCAGGAGCCGGCGTGGTCCCCGCGCACCGACACGCCGCAGATCGCGTTCTCCGCGCGCGACGAGAAGATGGCGACCGACATCTTCACCATCAATCCCGACAACGAGCAGTACACGCGCGTCACCGAGGGGCACGGCTCGAGCGTGCGGCCGACGTGGGCGCCGAACGGGCGCGCCATCGGCTTTCAGCGCGACAGCGGCATCTGGGTCTCGACGGCGGACGGGCGCACCGAGCGGCAGGTCTATCGCGGCCGCGCGCTGGCGCCGCAGTGGTCGCCGTCGCTGATGAAGAAGTAGTTGGGGGTTTGGGGGTTGGGGGTTTCGTGAGCGTCGCGGCGATTGATGTCGGAACGAATACGGCGCTGTTGACGATCGCCGAGGGCGATCGGGCGATCGAAGAGCGCGCGGAGATCGTGCGGCTTGGCGAAGGGGTCGACAAGAGCGGGCGGCTCAAGGACGAAGCGATCGCGCGCACCGTCGCCGCCGTCGAGGAAGTCGCGCGGGCGATCGCGCGGCACGGGTGCGATCGCGTGGCCGCGGTGACGACCGAGGCCGTGCGCAAAGCGGCGAAC
>DASXOU010000682.1:0-5259 GCA_036494045.1 Polyangia bacterium
CTTTTGCATGCTCAACAACGTCGCCGTCGCCGCAGCGCGCCTCCACGCCGACGGCAAGCGCGTCGCCATCTACGACTGGGACGTGCACCACGGCAACGGCACCGAGGCCATCTTCGACGAGGAGCCCGACGTCCTCTACACCTCGACACACGAGTGGCCGCAATATCCCGGCACCGGCCTGGCCGACTACACCGGCCGCGGCCGCGGCGTCGGCGCCACCGTCAACGTGCCCCTGCCGCGCGGCACGCGCCCCGACGCCTATCTCGCAGCCTATCGCGCGCGCATCCGCCCGGCGATCGCCGCGTTTGCGCCCGACGTCATCCTGGTCTCGGCCGGCTTCGACGCCCACGTCGACGATCCGCTCGGCGGCCTCAAGCTCGACGACGACACCTTCGAGACGCTGACCCGCGACATGCTGGCGCTCTGCCCGCGCGTCGCCCTCGTCCTCGAAGGCGGCTACGATCTCGACGCGCTCGCTTCCTCGTCGGTGCGCGTGGTACAGACGCTTCTGGGCGACCGGTGACCCAACCCAACGTCCTCGGCGAGCGCTACGGCGATTACGAGCTCATCCGCTACCTCACGGCTGGCGGCATGGCCGACCTGTGGCTCGCGCGCAGCCACCGCTTCTCCGGCGACCTCGTCGTCAAGAAGATCCAGCCGCGCTACGTCGACAAGACGCGCGTGGTGAAGATGTTCATCGACGAGGGGCGCATCGCGCAGGCGCTCGATCATCCGAACATCGTCAAGGTGCTCGACGTCGGCCACGAGAACGGCACCTACTTCATCGCGATGGAGTACATCCCCGGCCGCGATCTTCTCGCGGTCAGCCGCCGCGGCGTCGAGGTCGGCAACTTCATGGCGCGCCATCTCGCCGTCGCGATCCTGGCGCAAGCGGCGCGCGGGCTCGTCTACGCCCACGAAAAATGCGCCGACGACGGCACGCCGCTCAAGGTCGTGCATTGCGACATCTCGCCCGGCAACATCGTCGTCGGCTGGGGCGGCACCGTGAAGCTGGTCGACTTCGGCATCGCGCGCGCCACCATCATGCTGCGCGAGAGCGACCACTCGGTCGCCGGCAAGTACAACTACATGGCGCCCGAGCAGATCCGCGGCGAGGCCGTCGACGCGCGCGCCGATCTGTTCTCGCTCGGCATCATCTTGTACGAGCTCACCGTCGGCAAGCGCCTGTTCCGCGGCCGTCCCGAGCAGGTGATCCGCATGGTGCTCGACGAGCCGATCCCGCGGCCCACCGAGCTGCGTCCCGATTATCCGCCGTCGCTCGAGACCATCGTCATGCGCGCGCTCGAGCGCGATCCGGCCAATCGCTATCAGTCGGCGCGCGCGCTGCGCACCGAGCTCATGGGCTGGCTCGCCGAGACCGGCCAGTCGCACGACAAGCGCCGCATCGCCGAGTACCTGCGCTCGATCTTCGAGCTCAAGAAGCTGCGCGACGCCGACGAGTTCACCGGCGGCGAGCGCGACGACGACGAGGAGCTGCACCTCGAGAAGGCGCTGCCGCAGCAGCCCGAGAGCGCGCTCATGGTCGACGCCGAAGATCCGCCCGACGAAGTGCACATGGTCGCGCCGCCCGCCGCAGGCCCGGTACAACAATCGACGCGGCCGATCATGGACGCCTCTCAGGCGCCCATCGACACCGACGCCACCGGCCCGAAGTCGCGCATCTCGCTCGTCGACGTGCGCGTCGCGACGCCAGGCGAGCCCGAGGCCGATCGCCTGCCCGAGCCACCGACGGTGCCGCTGCACGCCGACGCGACACCCAAGCGCGTGATCCTGCCGCAGTGGACCGAGCGTCGCCGCCCGTGGTGGAAGCGGCTGTTCGGCCTTTTCGTAAGGCGCTAGCCTGTGTTAACATACTCGGCCGGATGCGCCGTCCGACCATGGCCGACAAGCTGAGCGCGTTCGAGGTGTTTCCGGACCGCGAGCTCAAAGTGGGCCACCCGATCGTGGCGCGCCTGGTGGGCCGTAAGTTCGATCAGCTCCTCGAGAGCGGCAGCTACGAAAATCCCTACGACGCCCGCTTCGGCAAGGCGATGGTCAAGACGCTGTCGTACGTGGCGGCGACGCTGGGCGCGTCGTTCGGCTTCGCCGAGCGCACCGAGCTGTCGCTGTACGCGCTGGCCAACGGCGGCGACGCGCGCCGGCTGCTCTCGCGCATCGCCGGCGAGGCGTCGGGAAAATTGTCGCTCCTCCTCGGCGAGGTGGCGACGTTCGAGGCGCGGCTCTACGAGTTCCCGCAGCAGGACACCGCCGCCGACTATTTTCGCTGGCGCCAGGAAGAGGCCAACGTCCTGTCGATCGATCGCTATTGCACGCACGTCCTGTCGCAGTCGGGCGCCGACGCGACCGCGGTGCCGCGCATCCTCGACGGGCTCGGGCCCGACGAGAAGGTCGAGCTCTTGCGCCAGAACGCGCTCGACTTCGGCACGGTGCCGACCTGGCAGCGTCACGGCGCGGCGGTGCGCATCCAGCCCGTCGACGCCAACGGCCACTCGTCGGGTCGGCTCATCGTCGACTTGAACCTGCCGAACGAAGACGCCTGGACCGAGTATCTGCGCCAGGCGCTCCCGCACTAGCTCTTCACGTTTGTCGCATTCCCTAGTACAATCTTGCGAGGGGGGCTTGTTCGCGATCGGATGCGGTGGTGGCAGCGGCGGCGGCGGCGGTAGCGGCGGAACCGGCGGCGGTGGTCAGGGCGGCGGCGGTGGCGGCGGCACCGGCGGCTCGGGCGGCGGCGGCGGCGGCGCGATGGTCGCGATCACCGGCTTGATCCAGAGCAGCGGAAGTGGCGGCACGACCCAGGCGCCGATCCCCGGCGTCACCGTCACCATCACGGGGACCAACACGACGACGACCACGGCCGCCGACGGAACCTACACGCTGATGGCGTCGGCCGGCTCGACAGTCTTCCTGACGGCGGCGCTCACCGACTATCAGACGACCGAGATCGGCTTCGTGGTGCCGGCGGCGGGCGGCACCGTGCCGACCTTCCAGCTGCTCTCGAACGCGAATGTGGCTTCGGCCATCAGCGGGTTGAGCCCGGCGCTGACGCTCGACACCAGCAAGGGCGACGTCATCCTGCAGTTCACCGACCAGTCGAAGACGCCAGGCTACGGCGCCACGCTCAGCGCGAGCCACGGAGATTCGTGGGACCCGAGCAGCAACCCGTCAATGTACACCACCACGACCTTGGGCGGCGACGAGACCGAGCCGCTCGTCTACCCCCACGTCGCCACCGGCACGACGACGGTGACGGTCACGCCGGCGACGGGAAAGACCTGTACGCCGGCGCAGGCGATCACCAACTGGCGCGTCGACGCCGACGTCTTCACGTTCGTCTATTACAACTGCCAATAGCGCCGCGCCGCTTCTCCTTTATATAGTCCCTCCATGAAAGCTGTCGTGTGCACGGCGTTCGGGCCGCCCGAGGCGCTCGTCGTCCAAGATCTGCCGTCGCCCAAGGTCTCGTCGGGGCAGGCGCTCGTCGACGTCAAGGCGTGCGGCGTGAACTTCCCCGACACGCTCATCATCGAGGGCAAATATCAGTTTCGGCCCGAGCCGCCGTTTTCGCCGGGCGGCGAGGTCGCCGGCGTCGTCGCCGAAGTGGGCGAGGGCGTCACCCACGTCAAGCCCGGCGATCGCGTGGTGGCGCTGATGCCGTGGGGCGGTTACGCCGAGCGCATCGTCACCGACGCCGTGCGCCTGATCGCGATTCCCGACGGCGTCAGCTTCGTGCAAGCGGCGGCGACGCTGACGACCTACGGCACGACCTATTACGCGCTCGCCGATCGCGCGCATCTTGCAAAGGGCGAGACGCTGCTCGTCCTCGGCGCCGCCGGCGGCGTCGGGCTCGCCGCGGTGCAGCTCGGCAAGCTCATGGGCGCGCGCGTGATCGCCGCGGCGTCGTCACCCGAGAAGCTCGAGACGTGCAAAAAGAGCGGCGCCGATCTGGTCATCGACTACGCGCGCGAGGAGCTCAAAGATCGCGTCAAGGCGCTTACCAACGGCGCCGGCGCCGACGTCGTCTATGATCCGGTCGGCGGAAAATATTCGGAAGCGGCGCTGCGCGCGACCGCGTGGAACGGGCGCCTTTTGGTCGTCGGCTTCGCCGCCGGCGAGATTCCGAAGATTCCGCTCAACCTCACGCTCCTCAAGGGCGCCTCGATCATCGGCGTCTTCTGGGGGCAGTTCACGATGCGCGATCCGGGCCGCGCGCTGGCGCAATTTCGCGAATTGTTCGAGTGGGTGCAGGGCGGCAAGCTGGCGCCGCACGTGCACGCGACGCCGCCGCTGGCCGAAGCCGCCGCGGCGATGCGCACGCTCCTCGACCGCAAGGTGCAGGGGAAGATCGTCCTCGTGGTATAGCGAGCCATGGTCACGCTGCAGGACATCGAACGCGCGCGCGCGCGCATCAAGGACGACATCTACATGTCGCCGTGCGCGCATTCGGAGACGTTCTCGAAGCTGACCGGCAACAAGGTCTACTTCAAGCTCGAGAACCTGCAGATGACCGGCTCGTTCAAGGAGCGCGGCGCGCTCAACAAGATCCTCACGCTCACCGCCGAGGAAAAAGCGCGCGGCGTGATCGCGGCGTCGGCGGGCAATCACGCGCAGGGCGTCGCCTACCACGCCACGCGCAACTCGGTGCGCTCGACGATCGTGATGCCGGCGGCGGCGCCGCTGGTGAAGGTCACGCGCACGCGCGAGTACGGCGCCGAGATCGTGCTGCACGGCGCCAGCTACGACGAAGCGTTCGACGAAGCGTGGCGAAGGCGCGAGGCGGAGGGGCTCACGTTCATCCACGCCTTCGACGACGACGCGGTGATGGCGGGACAGGGCACCGTCGGGCTCGAGCTGCTCGAGCAGAATCCGTATCTCGAGGCGGTGATCGTTCCCATCGGCGGCGGCGGGCTCATCAGCGGCATCGCCGTCGCCATGAAGGAGATCAATCCGCGCGTGCGCATCATCGGCGTGCAGACGGCGCGGCTGCCCTCGATGGTGCGCGCGGTGAGCGAGCACGCACCGGTGACGCTGCCGGCGGCGGTCACCATCGCCGACGGCATCGCCGTGCGCCGGGCGGGCGCGCGCACGCTGCCGGTGGTGGCCAAGTACGTGGACCGCATCGTCACCGTCGACGAGGAGGAGATCGCCAACGCCATCCTGCTCCTGCTCGAGCGCGAGAAGACCGTCGCCGAGGGCGCGGGCGCGGTGGCCTTGGCGGCGTTGGTCCAGGGCAAGACC
>DASXOU010000683.1:0-9756 GCA_036494045.1 Polyangia bacterium
GAGACGGTCGCGACCATGACCGGCAGCGCCCGCATCGGCGCCGGCGTGCTCGTCGTCGGCACCAGGCTGTGGCTCTTCGGCGGCTTCGACGGCAACGGCTTTCTCACCAGCACCGAGTCGGCGGCCATCAACGGCGACGCGACGCTCGGCGCGTTCGTGGCCGGCCCGGCGATGACCATCGATCGCGCCGTCGGCGGCGCCGTGCAGCTCGGCAATCACGTCTACCTCGTCGGCGGCGTCAGCACCAACAACGGCCAGTCGACGAACCCGACCGGCTCGACCGTCATCGAGAGCGCGCCCATCAACGCCGACGACAGCCTCGGCGCGTTCACCGTCTCGGTGTCGTCGGCGCTCGCCGTCGGACGCCAGGCGTTCGGCAACGTGCAGATGATCGGCAACTACCTCTACGCGATCGGCGGCGGCAACGGCACCAACGCCGCCGTCATCGAACGCGCCTCGTTCGACGCCGGCAGCGCGCTGAGCGCCTTCAGCGACGCCGGCATCTCGCTCCATACGCCGCGCCGCAACGCCGGCAGCATCGTCCTCGGCCACTGGCTCTACGTCATCGGCGGCCAGAGCGGCGCCCCGCTCGCCTCGATCGAGCGCGCGCAGATCCTCGACGACAACGGCACGCTCGGCGCCTTCGCCGACGCCGGCGTCGCGCTGCCGACGGCGATCGCTTATCCCGTCGTCGGCGCCTTCGGCTCGCCGAACCCGGCCATCTACGTCTACGACAGCGCCAACGGCACCATGCTGACGCAGAACCAGGATGGCTCGCTGGGCGGCACCGGCACGACGGTGCCGCAGATGCAGCACGCGCGCACGCAGTTCCACTGGCTCGCGTTCGGCGCGACGCTCTACGCGGCCGGCGGGCTCGTCAACGGCAATCCCGACACCACCATCGAAACGAACAGCTTCTTGACGCCGGCGATGGGCGGCGGCCTCGGCCCCAACTGGGCGCTCCTGGCCGGCGCCACCGTCCCCAACGCGCACGATCGCGGGCTCGCGGCCGTCATCGGCAACAACATCTACGGGTGGGGCGGTGCCGGCGCCTCCGAATCGGCCGCGATCGACATCGCCAGCTCCAGCAGCGGCGTCCTCGGCCCATTCGCCACCTCGCCCGCCACGACCGTCGACGGCCGCTCCGACGCGATCGCGCTCGTGCGCGGCGCCAACCTGTTCGTCATCGGCGGCTTCAAGGTGGTGACGTCCGGACCGGCGACGCTCGACGCGAAGGACGAGCAGGCCGCGATCTCGGGAACGCTCAACACCCCGGTGCCGCCGACGCTCGGCACCTTCACGCTGAACTCGTCGGTGCCCACGCTGCGCTACGGCGCGGTCGGCACCGTCGTCGGCAACAGCATCTACGTCATCGGCGGCAACGACCAGACGACCGATCTCGGCCTGGTGGAGAAGGCGACCTTGCAGTGAGCCGGCGCGTCAAGGGTGTGCTCTTCGCCGAGTACGCGCGCATGATCCGCGGCAACAAGAGCTTCGACTGGGCGTCGCAGCTCGCGCCCGAGGATCTGCCGTTTCTCGGCATGCGCATCGATCCCGCCGCGTGGTATCCGATGACCACGTTCGAGCGTTTCGGCAACGCGATCCTACGCAACGTCGCCAACAGCGATCTGCAGGCCGTGCGCATGTGGGGACGCTTCTCCGTCGATGAGCAGCGCGCGCAGAAGCCGGAGCTCGTCGCCGCCGGCGATCCGGTCGAGACCTTGCAGCGCTTTCGCGTGCTGCGCTCGACCTTCTTCGACTTTCCGGCGCTGGAGATTCCCATGCTGCTCGACGATCAGGCCGAGGTCATCATCTCCTACGGCATGGGCGCCATCGCCGAGGAGGCGGCCTCGTTCCAGACGATGGGCTTCTTCGAGCGCCAGCTCGAGCTCGCCGGCGCGACCAACGTGTCGGCCCGGCTCGCCGAACGCTCGTGGGCCGGCGACGCGCGCACGCTGCTCGCGCTCGCCTGGGAGCTCAATCCCGCAGGTGGACGAGCTCGCTCCTGAACGCGCCCGGCTCGCGCTGTTTTCCCTCGAGATCGTAGGTGAAGTGCGACGGCCCGTGCGCGTCCGCGATGCGGATGACGCCCTTTTGCACGCGCGCGATCGTCCACACGTGCGACGACACGTAGCGCCCCGAGCGATCGACGCACAGCCGCACCACCCGCTGCCCTTTGCGAAATGCCAACGGCGCTACTCTTTTTCTTCCTGCACGTTGATCTCGATGCCGAGCTTGAGGAGCGCCGCCTTGAGCTCGGCCTTCTGCACCGACTTCATGTACGCCTCGAGCGGCTCGACCTTCTTGGCCTTTACCAGCTCGAGGAGCGAGTCGTTGAGCGTGACCATCCCGATGTGCTTGGAGGTCTGCATCACCGAGAAGAGCTGGAAGGTCTTGGCCTGGCGGATGAGGTTGGTGACGGCCGAGTTGCCGATCAGGATCTCGTAGGCGGCGACGCGCCCGCCGCCGATCTTCTTGCACAGCGTCTGCGCGATCACGCCGCGCAGCGACTCGGCCAGCATCTGCCGCACCTGCGACTGCCGATCCGACGGGAACTGATCGATGATGCGATCGACCGTCGACGGCGCGGTGGTCGTGTGCAGCGTGCCGAAGACGAGGTGGCCGGTCTCGGCGGTCTCGACGGCGATGGCGATGGTCTCGAGGTCGCGCATCTCGCCCACGAGCACGATATCGGGATCTTCGCGCAAGGCGGCGCGCAGGGCGTCCTTGAACGAGCGCGTGTGCACGTGCACCTCGCGCTGGTTGACCAGGCACTTCTTGTTGTCGTGCACGAACTCGATCGGATCTTCGATGGTGATGATGTGATCCGAGCGGTTCATGTTGATGTGATCGATGAGCGTCGACAGCGTGGTCGACTTGCCCGAGCCGGTGGGGCCGGTGACGACGACGAGCCCCTTGGTCAGGTAGCAGAGGTCGAGCACCTTGGGCGGCAGGCCGAGCTGCTCGGGCGTGAGCAGCTGAAACGGGATGGCGCGAAAGACGCCGCCCGGGCCTTTGCGATCGCGGAACATGTTGGCGCGGAAGCGCGACAGCCCGGCGATGGCGTAGGCGAAGTCGGTGTCGGAGCGCTCTTCGAACTCGCGCTTGTTCTTCTCGGGGCAGATTTCGTAGAGCAGCGCGAGCATGCGATCAGCGTGCAGGTCGGGGAAGCCGGGGATCGGCTTCATCTCGCCGTGCAGGCGGACCAAGGGCGGCATCGAGCACGACAGGTGCAAGTCGGAGGCGCCGAGCTTCTTCATCGCGCGCAGCATCTCGTCGATGGCGGCGGGAGCGCCCATCGTCGCGGCCGAGGGCGCGAGCGGCGGCGGCATCGGCGTCGTCCTCGCCACCGGAATCGGCATCGGCGCCGGCGTGATCCTCGGGATCGGCATCGGCATCGGCGTCACGATCGGGATCGCCATCGGCGCCGGCGTCGTGATCGGCTTGGCCGCCGTCGTCGGCGGCGCCGCGATCGACGGCGGCAGCTTGTCGACCTCGAGCGCCGCGGCGGCGCCCTCGCCCGCCGCCGCGATCACGATGCGCATGCGCGTCTTCTGCGCCTCGACAGTGCAGCTCACCGGCCGCGCGCCGCGCGTGTAGTCGAAGCGCGCCGTCCCGCTCGCCAGCATCTCGCCGAACGCGTCCGCCGGCGCGCACTCCTCGACGATCGCCTGCAGCTGCGGCAAGGTCACGGTCGCGTTGGCGGTGCGATCGCCCGCCGGCAGCCGCACGATCACCTGCTTGCCGCTCTCGAGGATGATGGCGGAGGCTTTGAACTTGGTCAGATAGCCGATGTACGTGTCGATGGCGGCCATGGTCGCTACGGCGTGATGCTGGTCGACGCGACCGTCTTGTCCCAGGCGATCTTCAGCGTCACCTTCTTGCCGGCGGGCTCGAGCGAGATGGTCAGCTGCTCGACGGGCGCCGGCACGGCGGCGACCTTGAGCGTCGTCTTACCGAGGTCGTCCTTGGCGTCGTACTTGAACGCGCCCCACTGCTTGGCGGTGTTGTTCACCACGAGCTGCCACTCCTTCTGCCCGGGAATCGTGAACAGCGCGTAGCTGCCCTTCGGCACCTTGAGCTCGCCGATGGTCACGTCGCCGTCGGTGGTGAGCGTGGTCGCCTCGTCGGCGCCGGTGCGCCACACCTGCCCCCACGGCACCAGCGCGCCGAAGATCTCGCGCCCCTTTTTGTACGGACGGCCGTAGCTGATCGTGATCTTCTTGCCGCCGACGGTGGCGCTGACCTCCTCGTGCGGGCTGGCGCGCTTCTCCGCGCGCGTGACGGCGACGGTGACGAGCCCCAGCGTGGCGACGGTGGCGATGGCGATGAGGGTCTTCATGACGGCAGCTTACTCGAAGAGCCGCAAGAATTGGCGCGGCGCGCGCTTCTTGCGCAGGCAGCGCGCCGACGCCGTCATCAGGCAGACCGAGAGGGCGCTGCGGCGACGTCCGCTCGTGCTCGCGCGCGAGCGATGCCAGAGATGATTGTGAATGAGGATCATCTCGCCGGCGCGCGCCGGCAGCGGCAGCGCGCGCGCCTCGGCGTCGGCGGCGCGCAACGCCTCGTCGGTGACGACGCCACCTTGCGGCGTCGCCAGGCCGCCGCGATGGCTTTGGGGCACGACCTCGAGGCAGCCGCCGCCCTGCGGGCAGTCGTCGATCGCGGTCCAGATTTGCAGGAACGGCGCCGGCGTCACGCCCCAGAAGACGCCGCCGTCCTGATGCCACGGCAGCGCGGTGCCGCCGCGCGCGCTCTTGGTGAAGAGGACCGCGCGATAGAGCGCGATGGGCCCGTCGATGAGGGCGCGCGCGACCCGCTCGTGCAGCGGGTTGCCGAGATAGGCGCGGAACACGGGGTCGAGCTCGAGCTTCTCGATCTTGCGATAGTCGCTCGACGGTCCCTGCCAGCCCGCGCCGAAGGTCAGATCTTCGTAGCGGCCCGTCACAGAGTCGTGCTGGAAGAACATGCCTTCGTGGCGCACGCGCGCGCTCATGAGATCGTCGATGCGCGCGCCCAGCGCCGCCAACGTCGCCGCCGGGACCACGCGGCCGAGCCGCGCGTAGCCGTCGCGCGCGAACTCGGCGAGCGCAGTATCCAGGTCCGCGATCACGGCGGCGGCGCGATGGCGCCCTTCTTCTCGGGGAAGCGCGGCTGCACCTTGTCGTAGAACGCGCGAAACACCTCGAAGTCGCGCTTCAGATCGCCGGTCGGGGTGAACGCCGGGCCGAGGCCGGCGACCTTGCGCCCGTAGTCGATGAAGCCGAGCACGATCGGCACCTCGGCGCCGCGCGCGATGTGATAGAAGCCGGTCTTCCAATGCGCAGCGCGGCCGCGCGTGCCCTCGGGCGGCACGGCCAGCGCCAGCCGATCGCTCGTCTTGAGGCGCTCGACCGCCTGCTCGACGGCGCCGTGACGCCCGCTGCGATCGATGGGCACGCCGCCGAGCGCGCGCATGATCGGCCCCATCGGAAAGACGAACCACGACTCCTTGACGAACCACGCCAGCGGCAGCCCGAAGATGCGCGCGGCGACGAGGAGGATGACGGCGTCCCAGTTCGACGTGTGCGGCGCGGCGATGATGACGAAGCGATCGCACTCAGGCGGCGAGCCTTCGGTGCGCCATCCGGCGAGGCGGAACGCGAACGCGGCGAGTCGGCGCATGGCTTTCATGCTATCAAGTCGCGTGACCGACATCGACATCGACTTCGCGGCGCTGGGGGCGCCGCCGCCGCTGGCCGAGGCGCTGCGCGAGCGCGACTATCAGACGCCGACGCCGGTGCAGGCGCGCGTGCTCGCCGCCGCCGACGCGGATCTCCTGGTGTCGTCGCAGACGGGCTCGGGCAAGACGGTCGCCTTCGGGCTCATCATCGGGCGCGTGCTCCTCGGCGGCGAGGAGAAGCTGGCGCGGGCGACCAAGCCGCGCGCGCTGGTGGTCGCGCCGACGCGCGAGCTCGCCCAGCAGGTGCAGCGCGAGCTCGCCTGGCTGTTCGCGCGCACCGGCGCGCGCATCGTCGCTTGCACCGGCGGCACCGATCTGCGCGGGGATGCGCGCGCGCTCAAGCACGGCGTCCACGTCGTCGTCGGCACGCCGGGGCGGCTCGTCGATCTGATCGGCCGGCGCGCGCTCGATCTGTCGGCGACCGAGGTGCTGGTGCTCGACGAGGCCGACGAGATGCTCGACCTCGGCTTTCGCGAAGCGCTCGAGGCGCTGCTCGAGGCGACGCCGGCGGAGCGGCGCACGCTGCTGTTCTCGGCGACGCTGCCGCCGGCGATCCGCGCGCTCGCCAAGAAGTTTCAGCGCGACGCTGTCGCCCTCGATCCGCGCAGCGGCGCGCCGCGCGCGCACGAGGACATCCGGCACGTCGCGCATCTGTGCGCCGACGGCGAGCGCACCGCGGCGCTGGTCAACGTGCTGCGGCTCGCCGACGACGGGCGCGCCATCGTCTTCTGCCGCACGCGCGACAACGTGGCCGCGTTGCACGCGGACCTGATCGCGCGCGGCTTTCTGGCGACGGCGATCTCGGGCGATCGCGCGCAAGAGGAGCGCACGCGCGCGCTCGAGGCACTGCGCAAGGGCCACGTGCACGTGCTCGTCGCCACCAACGTCGCGGCGCGCGGGCTCGACGTGCCCGACATCGGCCTGGTGGTACACGCCGATCTGCCGGAGAACGCCGAGGCGCTCACGCATCGCTCGGGCCGCACCGGCCGCGCCGGCAACAAGGGTGTGAACCTGTTTCTCGTCGAGCGCGGCGCGCGCCGGCGGGCCGAGCGGCTGTTCGCCGACGCGCACTTGAAGCTTCAGTGGACCGCGCCGCCCGATGCCGCGGCGGTGGCGGCGCACGATCGCGCGCGCCTCGTCGGCGAAGTGTCGGCGGCGGTGGGCGCGACCCGCGATGCCGACGTGACGGCGATGGCGGAGAAGCTGGTCGCCGATCACGACGTCGTCGCGGTGGTGGCGCTGCTCGTCGAGCGCGCGCTCGCGGGACGGCCGGCGGGCGAGAAGCTGACCCGCGTCGAGCTGCGGCCGTCGGCGCCGCACTGGGCTCCGTCGTCGGCGTCGTCGGCGTCGTCGGGGCGGTCGTCGTCGCAGCGCGGCCCGCATCCGTCGACGGGGGACATGGTGACGTTCGAGGTCAACCTCGGCGCCAAGGATCGCGCCGAGGCCAATTGGATCCTGCCGCTCGTGTGCCGGCGCGGCGGCATCACGCGGCGCGAGGTCGGCGCCATTCGCGTGGCGCGCGATCGCACCTACTTCGAGGTCGCGCGCGCCGCCGCCGAGACCTTCGCCGCCAACGCCGCCGAGCGCGATCCACGCGCGCCGCACGTGCGCATCGCGCCGTCGGCGAGCCCGCTGCCGCCGCGCTCGTTCACACCGCCGCCGCGCCCGTCGCGACCGAAGCGCTGACGCCGCGCTAACGCCGCAAGAGCGCGGTCCACGCGCCCGGCGTGATGCCGAAGGCGCGCTTGAACGCGCGATAGAAGTGGCTCTGATCGGCGAAGCCGATCTCGAGCGCCACGTCCGCCGCCGACACGCCCGCGGCGAGCAACTCGCGCGCCCGGCCGAGCCGCAGCCGCAGATGATACTTGTGCGGCGGCAATCCCATCGCCTCGTGGAACGTGCGCACGAGATGGTACTTGCTGCCGCCGGCCTCCGCTGCGAGCTGGTCGAGCGAGACGGTGCGCCCGGCGTGCGCGTGCAAGAACGCGCACGCGCGCTTGACCTGCGCCGACGACGCCGGCGGCGGCGCGCTCGACCGCGGCGTTTGCCCAAGGAGCGCCGCCACCGACTCGATGAAGCGCGTCTCCTGCTCGAGCGGCGACGCCTCGGCGGTCACCGCGTCGACGAAGCGCTGCAGCGCGCCGGCCGGCGACGGACCGTGCAGGATGCGCAGACCGAACGATTCGGGCGCGCTCCGCCCGGCGATGTCGACGGCGGCGCGCTCCATCGCCGCGCGCGACATGATCATGATGTGGAAGACCGAGCGATCGGTCGCGCGCGGTCCGGAGTGGACGAGCTCGTTCGGCTCGTACAGGGCGACGTCGCCGCCGGCGAGGGGAAGCTGGCGGCCGCGATGCATGAGCTCGACGGCGCCGTGAACGTAGTAGCCGACGAAGAACGCGTCGACGAGCAGCGGCGGAAATGGATCGTGCTCGATGAAGCCGCTCACCAGCTCGACCTCGGCCATTCCGACCGGGCGCCGCCAGGTCATCGATCGCATCGACGCGCTCCTCCGCTCGGAGGTACGATGCGGACGGCGCTCTAGATCGCTTCAGCGGCGATTTTTCGGCACGGCGTTGGAACGAAGTTTCGCGACGCGGCCGCTGCGCGAAAGCGGTTCGCTCACGCCATCATTAATAGCAGTAGCCGTCGCGGCAGGCCTGGCCGGTCGGGCACGGCGAGGTCGTCGAGCAGCTCTGGCGCACCACCTGCGTCGTCCATTGCGCGATGTGGTTGCCGCTGCCGATGTCCTGGAATGGCAGCCAGAACGCGGTGAAGCTCGGATCTTTTCCCGCGGCCGCCTTGGCCGGATCGAAGCCGATCATCCACAGCTGCGTCTCGGCGCCGTCGGCGAGCCGAAGCCCGTACGCGCGATCGCTCGAGAACGTGAGCCACATGATCTTGCCCGCGTAATAGTCCTGCAACAGAGGCGCCCATTTCGGCCATTGGCAATTGCCGGGCGCGTTGGCCGCAGCGAGCGCGATCGCGCCGCCGCCCGCCGACGGCACCACGTAGAGCTGGCCGTCGGGCTTGGTGCCGGCGTCGGCGTCGGGCGCGGCGTTGCCGAACGAGTCGGCGTTGCTCGGCGAGCGGTTGAACACGACCCAATCGCCCGTCGGCGCGTAGGCCGGATAATAATTGTTCGCGCCGCCGAACGGCACCAGCGTCGTCGGCGTGTCCCAACCGGCGCCGTTGAAGTGCAGCGACTCGATCGACGCCGAATCGACGCCCGGATTCGCGAGTGGGATCCCGCCCGACGGCTTGGCGTAGACCATGTGCTCGCCGTCGGGCGACCAATCGGGCATCGTGCCCGACGCCGCCACCGACGCGTTCAGGATCGATCCCGTGTACAGCTCCTGCCAGCCGATCTTGGCGCCGTCGGAGAAGAGCAGGTGATTGCCGTCGGGCGAGAACGACGCGAAGTTCGCGGTGCCGCCGATGGCCGTGCCGTTGGGCGCGTACGGCGTCGTCGTCGCCACGTCGAACACCGTGTACGGCGCCGGCGCCGGGATGTCCTTGCCGACGGTGATGCGCGTGCCCTGGCGCGAGACCACGTGGCAGCCGACGCAGACGAGCGCGCCCGCTTTTTGCGCCGTCATGTACGCCTGCGGCGCCGCGCTCGGCATGCCCCAGTCGTAGCGCTCGATGGCGCCGGCGGTGTTCCAATAATAGATGCCGCCCGAGATGTCCTGCTGGCCGAAGGTGATGGTCTGCTGCGCCGAGGTGCCGACGGCGCCGGGCGCGCCGCCGTTGACGCCGCTGATGGAGAACGTGACCGGCGCGGCGCCGCGCGCGTAGGGCACGAGCGCGGCCCAGAACGCCGCGTCGGTGGCGTAGATGCAGCCGCCGCCGACGGCGCTGCAGCCGGTGTAGACGATGACGCTGAAGGTCGGCGCCGCGAAGGTGAGACGGAAGAGGGTCTGCCCGGCGGCGGGGACGAAGTGGATCTCGAGCGCGTTCATGTTCGGCGGCACGGCGATGCCGTCGGCGGGATAGACGATGGTCGGCGCGCCGCCGTTGGTGGCGCCGCCGAA
>DASXOU010000684.1:0-6429 GCA_036494045.1 Polyangia bacterium
CCGCCGCCGCGCGGGGTGGCGCCGTCGTGCCAGGAAGCGGGGATTTTGGGCGCGTTCGCCGGCGTCATCGGCGCGCTCATGGCCGACGAGGCGCTCGCGATCCTCGACGGCAAACCGCGCCTGGCCGGCACGCTGCTCGTCGTCGACGGGCTCGACGATCGCCGCCGGCGCGTCAGCGTGCGCCCGCGCGCGGGTTGCGAAGCACATCTGAAAGAGGTCGCGTGATGTCGTCGTCGTTCGTCACAGCGCTGAAGTGCAAGGAGTGCGGCAAGGGCTATCCCAAAGCGGCCGTGCACGTGTGCGAGGAGTGCTTCGGCCCGCTCGAGGTCGGCTACGATTACGACGCGATCGCGCGCGTGCTGACGCGCGCGGCGATCGAAAAGCGCGCCGGCAACCTGTGGCGCTATCGCGAGCTTCTGCCCATCGACGGCGAGCCCACCGTCGGGCTCGAGGCGGGCTGGACGCCGCTTCTGCGCGCGCGCCGGCTCGGGGAGGCGCTCGGCCATCGCGACCTGTGGGTCAAGAACGACGCCGTCTCGCATCCGACGCTGTCGTTCAAGGATCGCGTGGTCGCCGTGGCGCTGTCGAAGGCCAAGGAGCTCGGCTTCGACACCGTCGCTTGCGCGTCGACGGGAAACCTCGGCAACTCGACGGCGGCGAACGCGGCCGAGGCGGGCCTGCGCTGCTACGTGCTCATCCCGCACGATCTCGAGAGCGGCAAGGTGCTCGGCACCATGATCTACGCGCCGCACCTCGTGCGCATCGACGGCACCTACGACGACGTCAACCGCTTGTGCTCGGAGATCGCCGATCGCCACCACTGGGCGTTCGTGAACGTGAACATCCGGCCCTACTACGCCGAAGGATCGAAGAGCTACGGCTACGAGATCCAGGAGCAGCTCGGCTGGCGCACGCCGGCGCACGTGGTGGTGCCGATGGCGTCGGGATCGCTGCTCACCAAGATCGGAAAGTCGATCGAGGAATTCACCAAGCTCGGGCTCGTCGAGGCCAAGGGGACGACGCGCCTCTACGGCGCGCAGGCGGCCGGCTGCGGACCGATCGCCGAGGCCGTGCTCGCCGGGCGCGACGCGATCAAGCCGGTGAAGAAGCCGAGCACCATCGCCAAGTCGCTGGCCATCGGCAATCCCGCCGACGGGCCCTACGCCGCGCAGGCGATCCGCGTCTCGGGCGGCCACGCGGCCGCGGTCAGCGACGAGGAGATCATCGAGGGCATCAAGCTCCTGGCGTCGACCGAAGGCGTGTTCACCGAGACCGCGGGCGGCGTCACCATCGCCACCGCGCGGCGGCTCATCGCCGACGGGCGCATTCCGCGCGACGAGCCGACCGTCTTGTGCATCACCGGCAACGGGCTGAAGACGCAGGAGCCGCTGGTGGCGGCGCTGCCGTTGCCGCCGGCGATCGCGCCACGCATCGAAGAGTTCGAGAAGGTCCTGTGAGGTGAGGCGAGCCGAAGGCGAGCCGAAGCGCCTCCGCCGAGGCTGTGCCGAGGCGGATGCCCTTTTAGAATAGGAGACACGACCATGGCCATCGTTCGCATCCCCACGCCGCTTCGCAAGCTCACCGGCGGCGCCGAAGAAGTCCAGGCGCCGGGCAAGTCGGTCGGCGAGCTCATCGGCGAGCTCGAGAAGAAATATCCCGGCATCAAGGAGCGCATTTGTGACGACACCGGCGCGGTGCGCCGCTTCGTCAACATCTTCGTCAAGGACGAGGACATCCGCTTTTTGCAGAACCTCGAGACGCCGCTCGCGGACAAGGACGAGGTGTCGATCGTGCCGGCGATCGCGGGCGGCTAGTCGAAGATGCGGTTTTCCGACGAGGAGATTCGGCGTTATGCGCGGCAGATCGTCTTGCCCGAGCTCGGCGGGCACGGCCAGGAGGCGCTGCGCCGAGCGACGCTGACGGCGGCGAGCGAGGTCGAGGCGCTCTATCTCGCGGGCGCCGGCGTCGGACGGCTCATCGTGCCGAATGAAGCGATCGCGGCGTCGGCGCGCGCGCTCAATCCTCTCGTGCACGTGGAGGTCGGAAACGTGCCCGTCGCCGACGTGTCGGTCGAGCAGGCGTCGCTGTTCGCGTGGCGCGCCATCAAGGAGGCGATCGGCCTGTGAGGGTGATGCGCACCGGCTCGCCAACAGCGCCTACGTCGAACGACTCGATCGTCGACTTGATCGGCGGAACGCCGCTCATCCGCCTGGCGAAGCTGGAGACGCGCGCGGGCGTCGAGATCTGGGCCAAGGCCGAGTTCTGCAATCCGGGTGGGTCGGTCAAGGATCGCGCGGCGCTGCAGATGGTGCAGGACGGCGTGGCATCGGGCGCGCTGACCAAGGACAAGACGATCATCGACTCGACGAGCGGCAACACCGGCGTCGCCTACTCGATGGTGGGCGCGGCGCTCGGCTATCGCGTGGCGCTGGTGATGCCGGCCAACGTATCGGCGGCGCGCAAGCAGATCGCGGCGGCGTACGGAACCGAGATCATCTTCTCGTCGGAATTGGAAGGATCGGACGGCGCGATTCGCAAGGTGCGACAAATGGTCGCAGCGCATCCGGAGAAATATTTCTATCCCGATCAATATTCGAACGAGGCCAATCCGCGCGCCCATTATCTTGGCACCGGGCGCGAGATCCTCGAGCAGACGAGCGGACGCGTCACCCACTTCGTGGCCGGGATCGGCACCACCGGGACGATCATGGGCGTGGGACGGCGGCTCAAGGAACACGACGCGCGCATCGCCGTCGTCGCCGTCGAGCCCGACGATGCGTTGCACGGGCTCGAGGGGCTCAAGCACCTGCCGTCTTCGATCGTGCCGGCCATCTGGCATCCCGACGGCATCGTCGATCGGCGGCTGCCGCTGTCGACCGACGAGGCGTGGGACACGGCGGAGAAGATCGCGCGCGACGAGGGCCTGTTCGTCGGGCACTCGGCGGGCGCGGCGGTGGCGGGCGCGCTGCGCGTGGCGCGCGAGATCCCGGAAGGCGAGCGCGCGTGCATCGTGACGCTCTTGCCCGATCGCGGCGATCGCTACTTCACGCCGCTCAAGTGGGAGAAGCAGTATGAGTGGTAGCGCCGCGGTCGCCGCGCTTCCGCGCGCGGTGCTCGACGCCATCTACGCGCACGCGCGCGAGGGCTATCCGGAAGAAGTGTGCGGCTTCATCGTTGGCAATGACGAAGCGCGCCGCTGCGAGAACCGGCAGAACGCGCTCCACGCCGAGGATCCGCGGACCTTTCCGCGCGACGCGCGCACCGCCTACAACCTCGGCCCCAAAGATCTCTTCTTCCTCGATCGCTCGCAAAAGAGCGAGCGACCGGTGCGCGTCATCTACCACTCGCACGTCGACGTGGGCGCCTACTTCTCGGCCGAGGACGAGCGCGCCGCCACCGCCGAGGGCGAGCTCGTCTACCCCGTCGACTATCTGGTCGTCGACGTGCGCGCCGAAGGCGTGCGCGGCGCCAAATTGTTCCGCTTCGCCGGCGGCCGCTTCGTCGAGGTGGACAGCTATGGCCCTTGAGCTCGGCGTGCTCGTGGCCGCGCCGGCAATGCTCGAGCGCGCGCTCGACCTCGTGCGCGACGTCGACGAGGCGCAGCTCTTTCTCATGGACGAGGGCGTCCGCGTGGCGGCGGCGCCGCGCCTCCTGGCCGCCATCGACGACGGGCTCGACGCGTCCTTGTGCGCCACCGACGCCGAGGCGCGCGCGATCGCGCCGGTTGCCGGCGGCCCGCGCTTCGGCTCGCAGTGGGACCACGCGACCATGGTGCGCGACGCCGTGCGCGTGGTCGCCATGACCGGCGGGCGCATCGACGACTCCGACGGCGCGACTCCCGGCCCGGGCCGCCGCGTCGCGGTGCGCCTGACCCGCGACGCGCGCGATCCGAAGGTCGCCCAGGCGCTGCGCGCCGCCGTCGGCTACGCGGCGGCCGATCTGTCGGTCGTCGTCGTCGTCGAGCCGCCGGCGCGCGCGCTCCTCGCCTCGGACGAGCACGCGGCCACGGTGGTGCGCGCGATCGCGACGTTGCGCGCGCTCGGCCATCGCTTCGTCGAGGTCGCGACCTCGAGCCATCGCGTCTCGTGCGACGTCGAGGTCAGCTGGTGATGGACGAGCTCGATCTGTCGGGCGAGGTCTGCCCGTACACCTTCGTGCGCACCAAGCTGCGCCTCGAGGAGCTGCCGCTCGGCGCCGAGCTGCACATCGTCGTCGATCACGCGCCCGCGGCGGAGAACGTGCCGCGCTCGCTCACCGCCGAAGGACAAGAGGTCGTCTCCGTTTCGCAACACGGTGCGCGCTGGCGCATCGTCGCCATCAAGCGGTCCGAACCACACTTACGCAGGCAAAAGCAGAAAGAGGAATCATGAGCACGGATCAAGACGCCATCGCGCCGCACGGCGGCAAGCTCGTCAACCGCGTCGCCGACGCCAACCGCGCCGGCGAGCTGCGCACGCGCGCGCTCAAGCTGCCGCGCATCGATCTGTCGGTGCGCGAGATCGCCGACCTCGAATTGATCGCCGTCGGCGCGCTCTCGCCGCTCGTCGGCTTCATGGGCCGCGCCGACTACGCGCGCGTCGTCGGCGAAGGACGCCTCGCCGGCGGATTGCCGTGGACCATCCCGGTGACGTTGTCGGCGCCGCGCGATCTGGCGCAGGGCCTCGGCAAGGGCGCCGAAGCCGCGCTCTATTACGAAGGCACGCTGCACGCCATCCTCACCGTCGACGACGTGTTCGAGCGCGACGCGCGCGAGTACAAGAACGTCTACGGCACCGACGAGGACAAGCACCCGGGCGTGGCGCAGCTCAAGTCGCTCTCCGAGACCTATATCGGCGGCGCCATCGAGCTCGTCGAAAAGCAGAAGCCGCTCTTCCCGACGCATTACAACGAGCCGGCGGCGACGCGCGCCTATTTCCGCGAAAAGGGCTGGAAGCGCATCGCCGCCTTTCAGACGCGCAATCCGATCCATCGCGCGCACGAGTACCTGACCAAGGTCGCGCTCGAGATCGCCGACGGCATCCTCATCCACCCGCTCGTCGGCTACACCAAGGGCGACGACATCCCCGCCGACGTGCGCGTGCGCTGCTACGAGGCGCTGCTCGCCTCCTACTACCCGAAGGATCGCGTGCTGCTCTCGACGCTGCCGGCGGCGATGCGCTACGCCGGCCCGAAGGAAGCGATCTTCCACGCCACCATGCGCAAGAACTACGGCTGCACGCACTTCATCGTCGGCCGCGATCACGCCGGCGTCGGCAGCTACTACGGCACCTACGACGCCCAGCGCGAGTTCGACAAGTACACGCCCGAGGAGATCGGGATTACGCCGCTGCGCTTCGAAAACTCGTTCTATTGCAACGCGTGCGCTTCGATGGCGTCGGACAAGACCTGCCCGCACGGCAACGATGCGCGCGTGATCTTGTCGGGCACCAAGGTGCGCGAGCTCTTGAAGGCGGGCCAGGAGCCACCGCCCCAGTTCTCGCGGCCCGAGGTGGCAAGAATCCTCATCGATGCTATGAAAGGCTGATGGAGGCTGCGCCCAGCGCCAAGCTCGACAGGCTGCGCGCGGTCGTGCGCGGCTACGGCTCGGCGCTGGTCGCCTTCTCCGGCGGCGCCGATTCCGCGCTGGTGCTCAAGGTAGCTGCCGACGAGCTCGGCGCCCGCGCGCGCGCATTGACCGCGGTGTCGCCGACGATGGCGCGGCGCGAGCGGGCGCGCGCGGTCGCGTTCGCCGAAGGGCTCGGCGTCGCCATCGACGTCGTCGAGTCGCACGAGCTCGAGCGGCCCGGGTTCAAGATGAACCCGACCGATCGCTGCTACCACTGTAAGGCCGAGCTCCTCGAGCTGGCGCAGCCGCACGCGGCGCGCCTCGGCCTGGCCGAGATCCTCCTCGGCACCAACGTCGACGATCTCGGCGATCATCGCCCCGGCCTGGCCGCGGCCAACGAGCGCGGCGCGCGCCATCCGCTCGTCGAGGCCGAGCTGTCAAAGGCCGAAGTGCGCGCGGTTTCGCAGGCGCTCGGGCTGTCGACGTGGGACAAGCCGCAGCTCGCCTGCTTGTCGTCGCGCTTTCCCTACGGCACCGAGATCACGCCCGAGCGCCTCCAGCAGATCGACGCGTTCGAAGAGGGGCTCTACGATCTCGGCTTCCGCCAACTGCGCGTGCGCTACCACGACAGTGTCGCGCGCCTCGAGCTCGAAGGCGACGCGCTGGCGATTGCCGTCGAGCGGCGCGCGGCCATCGTCGCGCTCGGAAAGCGCGCCGGATTCACCTACGTCGCGCTCGACCTCGAAGGGTTCCGCTCGGGCGCGATGAACGAGACGCTGACGCAGCTCCGTCGCCGCTGATGATGCCCGTCCTGCTCGCGCCCATCCTCTTCAGCGCGCTGCAGGCCGTGGATCTGTCGAAGAAGGAGGCGTTCCTGCAGGGCA
>DASXOU010000685.1:0-1515 GCA_036494045.1 Polyangia bacterium
AAGCCGAGATGGTGCGGCCGTACGGCGCCTGGATCGACGCCTTGCGCGCGCTCGCCGCCGCCGAGATCCCGCCGCCACTGCGCGCCGAGCTGGCGCCGCTCTTGCCCGAGCTCGGCGCCGCGGCGTCGACCGGCGATCGCACACGCCTCTTCGACGCGGTGGTGGCGCTGCTCGCTTCGTTGGCGCGCGCCGGCCGCCCGCTGGCGCTCATTCTCGACGACGTGCACTGGCTCGACGAATCGTCGGCGGCGCTCTTGCACTACGTCGTGCGCGCCGCCGGCGGCGGACACGTGCTCCTCGCCGCCGCCGCGCGTCCGGGCGAGCTCGCCGATCATCGCGCCGTCCTGCGGGTGGTGCGCGCGCTTGCCCGCGACGGGCGCCTGTGCCGCATCGAGCTCGGCCCGCTCGACGCCGACGCCATCGCCGCGCTCGTCGGCGCCGACGACGCCGCGCGCGTGTTCGCCGACTCGGGGGGTAATCCGCTGTTCGCGCTCGAGCTCGCCGCCGCCGGCCCCAACCTCGGCGACAGCGCCGACACCCTCGACGAGCTCATCGACGATCGCCTCGATCGATTGGGCGCACGCGCCCGCGACGTTCTGCCCTTCTGCGCCGCGCTCGGCCGCTCGTTCGGCGTCGAGCTCGTCGCCGGCGCCGCCGCGCTGCCGCCCGTCGACTTCGTCGCTGCCGTCGAGGAGCTGGAGCGCCACGGTGTCCTGCGCGCCGCCACCGCCGGCAACTACGACTTCGTGCACGATCTGGTGCGCGCCGCCGCCTATCGCCGCCTGTCCGAGCCGCGCCGCCGGCTCGTGCATCAGCATCTCGCCGAAGCGCTCGGCCGCCTGCCCGATCGCGACGGCGCGCTCGCCGGCGATCGCGCACACCACGCGGCGCTGGCCGGCGATCTCGTCGGCGCGGCGCGCGCCTGCGTCGCCGCCGGCGGCCACTGCCTGCGCGTCTTCGCGCAAGCGGAAGCGGAGAAGATGGCCGCGCGCGGCCTGTCCTATCTCGAGCGCCTGCCCAACGACGTGCGCCTCGAGGTCGAGATCCCGCTCTACCACGTCGCCATTTTCGGCGACAACGCCCGCGCCGCCACGCGCGAGCTCGACACGCAGATCTCGCGCGCCGTGTTGCAAGCCGAGAGCGCGGGGCTCACCAAGCTGGCGCAGGACGGCATGCATCTTCTGGCGATGTTGCAGTGGCGCTCCGACGCGCTGGCAGGCGCGCGCGACTGGAGCATCGCCTCGGCGGAGAAGGCGCGCGCCGGCGACCCGGCGACGGCGGCGCTCGGGCTGGCGACGGCGAGCCGCTGCCTCCTGTTCTTGGGGCGCGAGACTCCGCGCGCGTGCGCCATGGCGCTGGAGGCCGAAGCGCTCGCCAAACAGCACGCGCTGACGCTGCCCGAGGTGCCGTGGGCGCTCGGGTTGGCCTACCACTTCTCGGGCGAGGTCGAGCGCAGTCTCGCCGCGCACGCCGAGGCGCTCGCGCTCAACGCGCCCAGACAGGACCATTGGGCCG
>DASXOU010000686.1:0-11740 GCA_036494045.1 Polyangia bacterium
GCCCGGCAGAAACGTGAGCACGTCTCCGTCGAGCCCGCCGGCGATCAACGTGCGCAGCGCCGCGGCCACGTCGCTCTCGAGCGGCCGGTCTGCCGCGACCGTCGCCGGCCGCGCATATTCGATTGTCACGTCGAACCGCCGCCCCTCGGCGCGCAGCGACGGACAGCCGAGAAAGCCGGTGATCGGCGCCGCGTCGAGCGTCGCCGACATCACCACCAGCCGCAGCTCCTTCCGTCGCTCCTGCAGGCGACGAAGCAGCGCCAGCGCCACATCGCCTTGCAGATGCCGCTCGTGAAACTCGTCGAGCAGCACCGCACCGACACCCTTCAACCCCGGGTCCGACAGCAAACGGCGCGTCAGCACCCCTTCGGTCACGAACACGACCCGCGTGCGCGCCGACACCGCATCGTCGAAGCGAACGCGATACCCGATTCGTTCCCCGACTCGTTCCCCCAGCTCCTCGGCCACCCGCCGCGCCGCCATGCGCGCCGCCAACCGCCGCGGCTCGAGGACGAGGATCTCGCCCTCCACGCCGGCGTCGAGGAGCGCGCGCGGAACGCGGGTCGTCTTGCCCGCGCCCGGCGGCGCTTCCAGCACCAGGCTCGGCGTACGCTCGAGCGACGCGACGATGTCGGGGATCAGCGGATCGATCGGCAACGGCACGAGGGCCGTGCGCGGCGAGGACGACACCGAAGCTACTTCTGCTTCGCGCGCGCCTCTGCGATCTGCTGCCGACGCTGCTTCTTCGCCGCCTTCAGGCCGGCCTGCTTCTTCCGCCGCTTGCTCGCAGCGCCACCGTGGTGCTTTTCCGGATGCTTCATCGACATAGGCTCGCTCCTTCTCCGAGCCGTCTGTTTAGCGTCTCCGCCCTGCCGTTACAAGCACCGCGAGTAGCCGCACTCCAGGCACACCGTGCACGCCCCTTGATGCGAAGGCGGCATCGCGGCGCCGCACTCCGGGCAAGGAACACCTTCGACCTCCTTGGCCAGCTCCACCGTCGACGCGCCACGCGCGCGCGCCGTCTCCCCGAACGACAAGACCTGCTCGTCGCGACTGCCGTCGCGATACACCGTGACGCCCTTGCAGCCGAGCGCGTAGGCCTGCCGGTAGGCGGCCTCGACGTCGGCGACCGTCGCCGCGCGCGGAAAGTTGATCGTCTTCGACACCGCGTTGTGCACATGTCGCTGAAAGGCCGCCTGCATCTTCAGGTGCCACTCGGGCGCGACGTCGTACGCCGTCGCGAACAGCCGCTGCACCTCGGCCGGCACCTCGTCCATGCCGCGCACCGATCCGCGATCCGCGACGCGCTTCATGAGCTCATCCGAGTACCAGCCGCCGGCGCGCGCCGCCGCGACGAAGAGCGGATGGACGTCGACCAGCCGCTCGCCGTCGAGCACCTGACGTACGAACGATACCGCGTAGAGCGGCTCGATCCCGCCGGAGCAGCCGGCCAGGATGCTCAGCGTGCCCGTCGGCGCGATGGTCGTCGTGGTCGCGTTGCGCAGCGGCGGCGATCCGAGCTGCTGCCAGCGCGAGCCCTGCCAATTCGCGAACGGCCCGCGCTCGCCCGCCAGCTCGGCCGACGCGGCTTGCGCGTGCTTCTCGATAAACGCGCCGAGCTCGTCGGCGACCGCCAGCGCCGGCTCCGAGTCGTAAGCGATGCCCATGCGGATGAGGGCGTCGGCGAAGCCCATGACCCCGAGCCCTACCTTGCGGTTGCCGCGCGTGATGCTCTCGATCTGCGGCAGCGGGTAGTGGTTCACGTCGATGACGTCGTCGAGGAAGCGCACGCCGAGCGCGACACGCTCGCCGAGGCGCGGCCAGTCGATCCTGCCGTCCACGATCAACTTGCCCACGTCGATCGAAGCGAGGTTGCACGCTTCGAACGGCAACAGCGGCAGCTCGCCGCACGGGTTGGTCGACTCCATCTCGCCGAGCGCCGGCGTCGGGTTCACTGCGTTGATGCGATCGATGAAGATGACGCCCGGCTCGCCGCTCTTCCACGCCAGCTGCGCGATGAGCTGCCAGACGCGCCGCGCATCGAGCCGGCGCACCTCCGCGCCGCTGCGCGGGTTCTTCAGCGCGTAGTCCCGGCCTTCGTCGAGCGCGCGCATGAACTCGTCGGTGATGGCGACCGAGACGTTGAAGTTGCGCAGCCGCCGCGGGTCGCTCTTGGCGCTGACGAACTCGAGCACGTCGGGATGGTCGACGCGCAGGATGCCCATGTTGGCGCCGCGCCGCACGCCGCCCTGGCGAATCGCGTCGGTCGCGGTGTTGAACACTTCGATGAACGAGACCGGGCCGGATGCGACTCCCATCGTCGACTTGACCACGTCGCCCGACGGGCGCAGCCGCGAGAACGCGAAGCCGGTGCCGCCGCCGGTCTGCTGGATCATCGCCGCCCATTTCACGGCGTCGAAGATCTCGGGCATCGCGTCGCCGACCGGCAACACGAAGCAGGCCGAGAGCTGCCCGGACGGCTTGCCCGCGTTCATCAGCGTCGGCGAGTTCGGCAAGAACTCGAGGCGCGCCATCGCGTCGTAGAACTTCTGCTCCCACGCGGCCGCGTCGCCGCCATGCGCCGTCTCCGCCGCGGCCACCGCGCGTGCAACGCGCTGAAGCAGCTGATCGGGCGTCTCGACGACACGCCCGTCCTCGTCGCGCCGGAGATAGCGGCGCTGAAGGACCGTCCGCGCATTGTCCGTCCACGCGGCCGCTGCCGTGGACGCACGACGAGGAAGCATCTTCACAACCTAAGACTGAACATCCGCACAGTCAAGCGGTCGGCGAAAATATTTTTCGGGTCGACACGCAACTTCTCCGCGCGCTCGACGATAAGGCTCTCGCCCGAATCGGGCTGATGATGGAGGTGCATCGATGTCGAGCCGTTTCTTGACAGGATCTCGTGGGACGACGGATGATCGACGGGCGGCGACCTGGTTGATGACCGTCTTTTCCATCGCAGCACTATCGCCTTCGGCGCCGGCGCGAGCCGACGAGCGGACGCCGCCATCGTTACCCCCATCATTAATAGAGCGGGCTCTGCGCTTCGACAGCCCGGGCGCGCTGACCTCCGAGCGCGCGTTGGCGGTATCGCCGTGGATTCCGCGGCTCAAGCTGCGCTTCGTCGTCGAGCACGGCGCGCTGGCGGGTCGCAACCGGCTCGACACGAGCTTCTTCGGCGAGCTGGCCTGGCCGTTTGGCCGCCGGCCCATCGACGACGCGGTGGCGGTGGCACGCGAGCGCCGCGAATGGGCGGCCGCGCGCGACCGGCTCGTCGAGAGCATCGCCGCGGCCTGGCACGCGCGGCGGGTCGCGGCCGAGCATGCCGACGACGTCGCCGCCGAGCTCGCCGCCGAAGAAGCGGACGCGACCCTCGATGCGCTGACCGGCGACGCGCTCGGAGATCAGCCGTGAGGGCGGCGCTGGCCACTTCGATGCTGTTGGTCGCGGCGACGGCGCACGCCGATCTGTCGGTGCTCGCGCGCTTCTCCGACGAGCCGACGGTGCGCGAGCTGCAGCGCGCGGCGGCGCGGCTGGCCGAGGTCGAGCCCGACCGCGTGCGCTCGTGGCTGCGCCGCGCCGGCAAGGCCGCGATCCTGCCGGCGCTGCGCGTGCGCGTCGGCCGTGGGCTGACCGAGCTCACGCACGAGAGCGACGCGCTCCTCTATTCGACGACCGACGACTGGAACGGCTCCATCGAGGCGACCTGGTCGCTCGATCGGCTGGTGTTCGATCGCAACGAGGTCTACGCCAGCCGCGAGGCGCAGCGGCTGGCCGGCCATCGCGAGGAGCTGCTCACGCGCATCGCGCAGTTGTATTATGCGCGACGGCGGCTACAGGTCGACGTCCTCCTGCAGCCGGACGCGCCCTCAGCGACGGACCGCGCGCTCGAGATCGACGAGCTGACCGCGGTGCTCGACGGACTGACCGACAACGCGCTCAGTAAGGGGAAACGAACCCGATGACGAAGGATCAGCGCCAGCATCCTCGCTACGCCATCGAGCTCGACGCCGAGGTCATCGTCGCCGGCGGCTCGGTGGCCGGCCGCACCCACGACATCTCGCGCGGCGGCTTCTGCATGCTCGGGCGGCAGTCGGTGCCGGTGGGCGCGAGCTGCGAGGTCAAGCTGGCGCTGGTCTTCTCGGAGACCGAATTTTCCGAGCACTTGTCGCTGCCGGCGATGACCGTATGGTGCACGCCGATGAAGGGTGTCTATCAGATCGGTGTAAAGTTCGCGCCGCTCGACCAGCAGAATCGTGCGTATCTCGACCTGTTCATCAAGTTCCTCGACGGCGGCGACGAGCCCGACGACGACGACAACGCCACGGAGTGAGCCATGAGCCCCAATCCCCAGCAGCCGCGCGCACCGCGCTTCAACATCCGTTTGTCGGCCGAGCTCAAGGTCGATGCGCTGCGCATCACTGGCACGACGCGCAACCTCTCGACCGGCGGCGTGTGCGTCGAGATCGATCGGCCGGTGCCCGAGGGCAAGCTCATCCGCGTCACCCTATTCGTCGTCGAGGATGACGTCGAGACCGAAGGCGCGCGCGGGCTCGAGCTGGCGGGCACGGTGCAGTGGACGGCCGAGGGCGATCGCAACTACGCCATCGGCATCAAGTTCGGCAACCTCAACGCGCAGCAGACGACGCAGCTCACCAATGCGCTCAAGGCCGTCGGCGAGCCGGCCACGAGCTGAAGGTCAGAGCGCCGCGAGGATGGCGTCGGCCACGCGCATGCCGTCGACGGCGGCGGAGACGATGCCGCCGGCGTAGCCCGCGCCTTCGCCGGCCGGGTACAAGCCCGGATGCGAGGGCGAGACGAGCGCGTCGTCGCGCACGATGCGCACCGGCGAGCTGGTGCGCGTCTCGACGCCGACGAACTGCGCGTCGGCGCCGGCGAAGCCAGACATCGTGCGGCCGAAGCGACCGAGCGCCCGCTCGAGCGCGTCACCGACGAACGCCGGCAGCGCCGCGCGCAGGTCGCCGCCGGCCACGCGTGGGCGATAGCTCGAGCCAAGCGGCGCCGTCGTCGCGCGCCGCGCGAGAAAATCGGCGACCCGCTGCGCCGGCGCCACGAACTGCCCGCCGCCGGCGGAAAAGCCGCGCCGCTCGATGTCGCGCTGCAGCTCGACGCCGGCGAGCGGCCCGTCGCCGAAGCGGCCGAGATAATCGCGCGGCTCAACGGTGACGACGATGGCGGCGTTGGCGAACGGCGAGTCGCGCCTCTTCAAGCTCATGCCGTTGACGCAGAGCGCGCCCTCCTCCGTCGACGAATCGACGATCCATCCGCCCGGGCACATGCAGAAGCTGTAGACGCCGCGATCGCCGGCGTCGGGCGTCGGCACCGTCGCCGTCAAATGGTAGAACGCCGCCGGCAAGCGCGGATGGCCGAAGGCGGCGCCGTATTGCGCGCGATCGACGAGCGGCTGTGGATGCTCGATGCGCGCGCCGACGGCGAAGGGCTTGGCCTCGAGCGCGACGCCACGCCGATGCAGCATGGCGTAGACGGCGCGTGCCGAGTGGCCGACGGCGAGCACCACCGCGTCGCCGACGAGCTCGCGCCCCGACGCGCAGCGCACGCCGGCGACGCGCCCGCCGGCGACGACCAGGTCGACGACGGCGTCGGACCAGACGTAGGTCGCGCCGCGCGCTTCGAGATCAGCGCGCTGCCCGACGAGGATCTTCGGTAGCCGATTGGACCCAACGTGAGGACGCGACTCGACCAATATTTCGCGATCGGCGCCGTGCGCGACCAGGGCGCGTAAGACGCTGCGCACCGCGCGCTTGTCTTTGGTGCGCGTGTAGAGTTTGCCGTCGGAGAATGTGCCGGCGCCGCCTTCACCGAAGCAATAGTTCGAATCGGGATCGAGCGCGCCTCGTTGCGTCAGCGCCGCCAGATCGTGACGGCGCGGCTGCACGGGCTTGCCGATGTCGACGAGCGTGACGCGCGCGCCCGCATCGGTGAGTCGCAGCGCCGCGTACGTGCCGCACGGTCCGGTGCCGACGACGACGACATGCGCGCCGGCGCGGATGCGCAACGGCGGTGGCAGCGCCTCTTCCTCTTCGTCGAGTGACGACGGCGGCGCGTCGGCGGCGAAGATCGCGAGCTCGAGACGAAAGCCGATCGGATGGCCTCGGCGGGCATCGAGCGATCGACGGAGGACTGCCACGCGCACCGCCGACGGATCGTAGCCGGCCACGCGCGCCGCGTGCGCGATGGCGTCGCCCTCGGGCTCGTCGAGCGGCGCGAAGATCTCGAGGCGGCGCAGCGGCGTCACGGGCGTATGCGGTATCACAAGCTGCAGTGAATTGCCGTGCGCAATACAATTCGCACCCAAAGGCCCGTCGTGACGCCTGGCTGCGTAGCCAAGTTCGCGGAATGATGGTTCAACCAGCGGCCAAGCACTTGATATCACGCCCGGCGTGACCTGTCAGAAATCCGGCACATCGCGTGCAAACTCGCACGGAGACACGCGCAGATTCGGTGACGCGAGGGAGGATCCGTGACCATGGCTCAATTGCTCGATCGTGACGCGCTCCAGCCGCAAGCCCGCGGCGAGCGTGAAAAGGCGATCAAGATCCTGGCGAAGAGCATCTATCGCCAGATGCGTGAGACCGGCTACGACACGCGCGAAATCGTCGCGCTGTCGAGCGAGCTCATCGGCCTCATCACCACGGACATCAAGCCCGACGCCTCGAAGTAGCGCTCCGTTTTTCCCCCGAAAATCGCCTCCCATCCTGTTGACGCGCGCGTAGGCCAGCACTATGGTCCTCGCCGACGACGGAGGACAATCAACGCATGGCAACTCGCATCGGAATCAACGGGTTCGGTCGCATCGGGCGCTCGTTCGTGCGCGCCTGGCAGGAGGCGGGTTATCCCGCCGATGTCGAGCTCGTGGCGGTCAACGATCTCACCGACGCCAAGACCCTGGCGCACCTTCTCGCTCACGATTCCGTGCACGGCCATTACCCGGGCAAGGTGCAGTGCTCCGACGGCAAGATCGTCGTCGACGGCAAGCTGATCACCGTTCTCGCCGAGAAGGACCCGGCCAAGATCCCGTGGAACGATCACAAGGTCGACGTCGTCGTCGAGTCGACGGGCCGCTTCACCGACGGTGACAAGGCCAAGCTGCACATGAACGGCAGCGTCAAGAAGGTGCTGATCTCGGCGCCGGCCAAGGGGCAGGACGTCACACTCGCCGTCGGCATCAACCTCGAGAGCTACGATCCGAAGAAGCATCACATCATCTCGAACGCGTCGTGCACGACCAACTGCCTGGCGCCGATCGCCAAGGTCATGCAGGAGACCTTCGGGATCGTGCACGGCATGATGACGACGGTGCACTCGTTCACCAACGATCAGGTGAACCTCGATCAGCCGCACAAGGATCTGCGGCGCGGGCGCGCGGCGGCGATGTCGCAGATTCCGACGTCGACGGGCGCGGCCAAGGCGCTCTCGGAAGTGCTGCCGGCGCTCAAGGGCAAGCTCGACGGCTTCGCGGTGCGCGTGCCGACCCCGAACGTATCGCTCGTCGATCTGACGGTGCGCTGCGAGAAGCCGGTGACCAAGGACGCGATCAACGAGGCGTTCAAGAAGGCGGCGGCGAACCCGTCGTACATGGGCGTGCTCGCGGTCACCGACGAGCCGCTGGTGTCGATCGACTTCAACGGCGACAACCACTCGGCGACGGTGGATCTGCTCTCGACGATGGTGGTCGGCGAGCTCGCCAAGGTCGTGGCCTGGTACGACAACGAGACCGGCTACGCGCATCGGCTCTACGATCTGGCCAAGTACGTCGCGCAAAAGGGCCTGTAATGATCAAGTCCATCGCCGAGCTGCCGATCGAGGGCAGGCGGGTCTTCATTCGCGTCGACTTCAACGTGCCGCTGACGCCGGCCAAGGGCGTCGCCGACGATTCGCGCATCCGCGCATCGGTGCCGACGATCAAGCACGCGATCGACCGTGGCGCGCGCGTGGTCTTGGCGTCGCATCTGGGGAGGCCCAAGGGCGTGACGCCGGGGCTGTCGCTCGAGCCGGTGGGGGCGCGGCTGGCCGAGCTCCTCGGCAAGGAAGTGCTGCTCACCGACGAGGCGGTCGGCGACGGCGCGCGCAAGGTGGTGGCCGATCTGCGCGACGGTGACGTGGCGCTGCTCGAGAACCTGCGCTTCTTCGCCGGCGAGGAGGCCAACGACGACGGCTTCGCGCGGCAGCTCGCCTCCTACGCCGACGTCTACGTCAACGACGCGTTCGGCACCGCGCATCGCGCGCACGCGTCGACGGCGGGGATGATCAAGTACGTGCAGGAAAAGGGCGCCGGCTTTCTGATGCTGAAGGAAGTGCAGTTTCTCGGGAAGCTGCTCGGCGAGGTCGAGCGGCCCTATCTCGCCGTCGTCGGCGGCGCCAAGGTCTCGGACAAGATCGCGGTGCTGGAGAACCTGCTCGGGCGCGTCGACGCGTTTCTCATCGGCGGGGCGATGGCCAACACGTTCTGGAAGGCCAAGGGCGGCGATGTCGGAAAGTCGAAGGTCGAGGAGGACAAGCTGGCGGTAGCGCGCGCATTCCTGGCCAAGGCCGAGCAGCGTAAGGTCGAGGTGCTGCTGCCGTCGGACGCGATCGCGGCGGCGAGCCTCGATGCCTCCGAAGGACAAGCCGTGCGCGCCGACAAGGTGCCGGCGGAGATGATGGCGCTCGACATCGGGCCGCAGGCAGCGGCGGGCTTCGCCGATCGGATCGCGCGCGCGCGCACGGTCTTCTGGAACGGGCCGATGGGCGTGTTCGAGAAGAAGCCGTTCGCGGCGGGCACGCTGGCGGTGGCCAGGGCGGTCGCGGCGTGCAAGGGGCTGACGGTGGTCGGCGGCGGCGACTCGGTGGCCGCGGTCAACGAGATGGGCGTCGCCGGCGAGATCAAGCACATCTCGACGGGCGGCGGCGCGTCGCTCGAGTTCATCGAAGGCAAGACCCTGCCGGGGATCGCGGCGTTAGAGCAATGAGGGCGGGAACGAAGGCGAGGGATTTTCGCGCCCTCAACGGCGAGTGCAGCAAGCCGTCGATAATCGTTCTGGGCGCGCCGAGCCGCAGTGAGCGCGCGGTGCAACAATGACTCGAACGAAGCTGATCTGCGGCAATTGGAAGCTGCACAAGACCATCGCCGAGTCGCTGGAGCTGGCGACGGCGGTGAAGAACGCGGTCGGGCCGCTGCGCGACGTCGAGGTCGCGGTGGCGCCGGTGTTCACGGCGCTGCATGCGGTGGCCAAGCGGCTCGAAGGATCGGCGGTGGCGCTGGCGGCGCAGGATTGCTTCTGGGAGGACCAGGGCGCATGGACCGGCGAAGTGTCGGCCAAGCTCTTGAAGGACGTCGGCTGCAAGTACGTCATCATCGCGCACTCGGAGCGTCGGCAATATTTCGGCGAGCTCGACGCGTCGGCGAACCTGAAGGTGAAGGCGACGCTGCGCAACGGGCTCGATCCGATCTTGTGCGTGGGCGAGACGCTCGCCGAGCGCGACGCGGGCGAGGCGTTCCACGTGGTCGCGCGGCACCTGGCGGGCGGACTGGCGGAGCTGACGGCCGACGACGGAAAACGCGTCGTCATTGCCTACGAGCCGGTGTGGGCGATTGGAACCGGGCGCACGGCGAGCCCGGCACAGGCTCAAGAGATGCATGAGTTTATTAGAGGCAAGCTTGCTGAACAATTCGGTAATGCCGCCGAGCTGATTCGCATTCAGTATGGCGGGAGCGTCAAGCCCGACAACGCGGCCTTGCTCATGGAGCAGGCGGACATCGACGGCGCGCTGGTGGGCGGGGCGTCGTTGAAAGCGGATGACTTTCTGAAGATCGTGAAGTATAGGAACAGCTGAATCATGGTCACCCTGATTACGATCGTTCATGTTTTCGTGTGCTTCTTTCTGATCCTCGTCGTGCTCCTGCAGGCGGGCAAGGGCGGCGGCATGGGCATCGCGTTCGGCTCGTCGACGTCGTCGCAGGTGTTCGGCGGGCGCGGCGCGGGGTCGTTCCTCGAGAAGATGACGGCGGGGACGGCGATCGTGTTCATGGTCACGTCGATCACGCTGGCGTGGTTCGCGAGCCAGTCGGACTCGTCACGCCTGCAGAAGATGTCGGCGCAGAAGCAGAAGCAGGAGCAGAAAGAGCAGCAGAAGGCGGCGGACGACAAGGTGCAGAAGGAGGCGGTGGAGCGCGCCAAGGCGCTCAGCACGTCGCCCGCGCCGGCGACGACGCCGCCGGGCGCGACCGCGCCGAGCACGACCGCGCCGAATGCGACCGCGCCGGCGGCGACGCCTGCCACGCCGAAGCCGGCTGTCGAGAAGCCAGCCGCCGAGAAGCCGGCTGTCGAGAAGAAGCCCGCGGCGGCCGAGAAGCCGGCCGCGCCCGCCCAGTAGTCTTTCGCTCGACCTCGGTCATACTGAGCGGGATGCGTTCGCTTCTCGCGTTGGGGCTCGTCGCCGGCGGCTGTGCTGCGCCGCTCGCCGTGCATCGGCAGGATCTGGTGCTCGGTCAAGTCGACGCCCACTACCGCGCGTTCTATCCGGCGGCGGGCGATCCCGACCCGGCGCACGACGCGGGCCTCTTGAGGCCGCGCTTCGGCTTGCCGGCGATCGCGCAGGCGGGGGCGTCATTCGCCGTCGAGTGGCTCGAGCGCGGCGGGCCGGCGGCGATGCGCGCGGCGTTGGTCGCACCGTCGGTGACCGACGCAGACGCCGAGCGCTGCCTCGGCGGGGAGGCGATCGACGGCTGCCACGTGGTGACGTTTGCGGCCGCGGAGCGGAAGCCGATCGGCCACGACCGCTGGGCGCACGCACTGGCGACGGCGACGGCGCCCCCGGGCGGCTACGACCTCTACGTGCATCCGGCGTGCGACGCGGCGACGCGCGCGCCGAGGGCGGTCTGGCTGCGGCCGGACGATCCGGCGACGCTTGGGCAGGTGCGCGTCGTGCATTTGTCGGACATCCACATCGGCAAGCACGTCGAGGATGTCGAGGCGCACCTGCGGCAGGTGATCGCGGAGACCAACGCGCTCGAGCCCGATCTCGTCGTCATCACCGGCGACGTCGTGAACCAGGGGACCGACGCGACCCTGCATCCCAAGGCGCGCGCGATCCTGGCCACGATCCAGGCGCCGGTGGCGATCGTGCTCGGCAACCACGACATCGGCTTCCGCTCGTTCGTCGGTAGCAAATACGGCAGTGGCTGGGAGAACTTCGGCCGCACCTTTCATGCGTTCCTCGAATTCGAGATCGACCTCGGCGGCTATCGCTTCGTCGGGTTCGACTCGGGGCCATCGACGCTGTCGCCGCGCATCCTCACGCGCGGGCTCGGGCCGTCGACGCTGGCGCAGCTGCGCGCGCTCCTGGCTGCGGCGGCGACCGACGGCAGCCGCGGCGTCGTGCTCTTCAGCCACGCGCCGTCGCGCGCGGTGCTGTCGGGCCAGACGCCGGCGACGGGCGGCGCCTTCGGGCACATGCGGCAGGGGCGCGCCGAGTTCGAAGAGATGCTGCTCGAGGCGGCGGCGCGCGGGCAGCGCGTGTTGCACCTGGCCGGGCACACGCACTGGAGCGACGTGTTCGAGGCGCAGCCGGTGGGCGGCGCGCTCGCGTTCGCGCGTTGGGCCGACGGCGTGGGCGACGGCAAGCTGACGCCGATCCACGGCAAGGCGGCGATGGTGACGACGCAGGCGGCGACGCACGCCGGGCCGTGGCCGAAGAAGAGCGCGCGCGGGTTCGG
>DASXOU010000687.1:0-9850 GCA_036494045.1 Polyangia bacterium
CCTCGAAGAGGCCAAGGGCTCGACGGACCGGCAGCTGACGACGTCGCTGTATCTGTCGGTCGCGGAGATCTACGCCAAGTATCAGCCCGACGACAACGTCGAGAAGTACCTGAAGAAGGCGCTCGAGACCGAGCCGCGCAACTTGAAGGCGTCGATGCGCCTCGAGCGCATCTACCGCGGCGAGCAGAAGTGGGACGCCCTGGCCGCGCTCTACGAGCAGCGCATCGAGGCCGGCGCGACCAAAGAAGAGCGCGTGTCGGCGTATCTGGCGCTCGCCGAATTGCAAAACAAGAAGCTCGGCAAGCAGAGCGACGCCGCCGAGAGCTACAAAAAGGCGCTCGGGCTCGATCCGGCCAACGGGCGCGCGCTCTCGGCGCTCGTCGAGTGGTACACCGCCGAGGAGAACTGGCAGGCGCTGATTCGCGTCTACGAGAATGCGCTGCGGGCCCGGCCGCGCGGCGAGCCCGAGACGGCGATGTACCTGCAGATCGGCATGCTGTGGTGGAAGAAGCTCGGCAATCTCGAAGCGGCCGACGAGTATTGGAAGAAGGTGCGCAAGGCCGAGCCCGCGCATCCGGCGATGCTCGAGTTTTATCGCGCGCTCTATCACGGCGACGGGACGAAGCTGCTCGCCGTCCTCGGGCAGGCGCAGAAGGTCGAGCCCGACGCCAAGCGGCGTGCCGAGCTCGGCGTCGAGATGGCGCAGCTCGCCGAGAAGTCGTCGGGCGCGGCCGAGAAGGCGATCGATCTGTGGAAGGGCGTGCTCAAGCAGGATCCGGCGCAGCCCGAGGCGGTGGCGGCGCTCAAGCGCCTCTATCAGAAGACCGAGAAGTGGAACGCGCTGCTCGAGCTGCTCAAGGAAGCGGTCGAGGCGCTGCCCAAGGACGACGTCGACGGGCGCGTGGTCAAGCTGATGGAGGTGGTCGCGATCTATCGCGACAAGCTGAACCTCGACGTCATGGTCATCAACACGTACAACCACGTGCTCACGCTCAAGCCCGATCACGCCGACGCGCTGGCGGCTTTGGCGGCGAAGTACGAGGCGATGGGGCGCTGGAACGATCTCATCGGCGTCCTGCAGCGGACCGTCGACGTGTCGGCGGACGCGCGCGAGAAGTCGAAGCTGCTTCGGCGCATCGCCGGGCTGTGGATCGACAAGTTCTCGAACCACAATCAGGCGGTCAAGCCGCTCGAGGAGCTCTACGCGATCGATCCGGCGGATCCCGACACCGTCGGAAAGTTGCGCGACATCTACGGCAAGCGGCGCTCGTGGCGGGCGCTGCTCGATCTCGAGCGCAAGGAGCTCGAGCGGCTCGGCAAGCCCGACGAGAAGCGCGCGCGGCTCGGCGAGATGGCCAAGCTCGCGGCCGATCGTCTCGGCGACGCGCGCGAGGCGATCGCGATCTGGAACCGCGTGCTCGAGAGCGCGCCCGACGACGGCGAGGGCTTGTCGATGCTCGCCGGCTTGTACGAGCGCGATCGGCGCTGGCCGGCGCTCATCGAGATCTTGAAGCGGCAGGCGCATCAGAAAGGCGCCGACGCCAAGACGCAGGTGGTGCTGCTCGAGAAGGTCGGCACGCTGTTCGCGGAGAAGCTGGCGAATCCGGCCAAGGCGGTCGAGGCGTACCAGGAGATCGTGCGCCTGATGCCGTCGCACCAAAAGGCGATGCGCACGCTGCGCGAGCTCTATGCGGCGGCGGGTCGCTATGCCGAGCTCGAGTCGCTCTATCGCGATCAGGGGCAGTACGAGGAGCTGTGCGAGATCTTGACGTCGGTGGCGGAGCGGCTGCCGGCCGAGCAGAACAGCGAGCGCATTCGCTTGTACACGCGCGTCGCCGAGATCGCGCAGCACGAGCTCAAGTCGCCCGAGCGTGCGGCCAAGGCGTACGAGCGCATCCTCGCCCTCGACGCCGAGAACGTGACGGCGGCGCACGCGCTGGTGCCGATCTATCGCGCGGGCGAAAAGTGGGCGCGCCTGCTCGCCACCTACGAGATCATCCTGGGCGTCAACAGTCGACAGTCGAACGTCGACAGTGAAGAGGCGATCGCGCTGCATCGCGAGATCGTCGAATTGTGCGAAGAGAAGCTCGGCTCGAAGAGCCTCGCGTTCGCCTGGGCGGCCAAGGCGTATCAGCTGCGGCCGGCGGACACGGGGCTGCAGAAGAACCTCGAGCGCCTCGCGGCCGAGGCCGAGGCGTGGGAAGAGCTGGCCGAGATCTATCAGGCCGAGGTCGGCAAGGAGACCGACGACGCGCGCAAGATCGAGCGCTATCGGCAATTGGCGCGGATCGCGCTGTCGCGGCTGCACAAGCCCGACGAGGCGCGCAAGTGGTTCGAGGAGGTGCTCGCGCGCGCGCCCGAAGATCAGGAGGCGCTGCAGAACCTCGAGCAGATCCACACGCAGGCGGGCAATCACAAGGAGCTGCTCGAGATCTACAAGCGGCGCGAGGCCCGCGCGGCCGACCCGCAACGGCGGCTCGAGTTCCTCTTCAAGATCGCCTGGATCGAAGAAGAGCAGCTCAGCGATCCGCTGGCGGCGTCGGCGACCTATCGGCGCATCCTCGAGGCGGACAAGGCGCCGGCGACGCAGACCCGGGCGCTGCGCGCGCTCGAGAAGCTGAACGCGGCGCGCGGCGACGCGGGCGGCATGGCCGACGTGCTCGAGCGGCAGCTCGCGCTCGCCGACAAGGGCGATGAGGACACGCGGCTCGAGCTTTCGCAGCGGCTCGGCGAGATCTACGAGCTCAACTTGAGTCAGCCCGAGCGCGCGCTCGATCATTATCGCGCGGCGTTCGCGCTCTCGTCGTCGCACAAGCCGACGGTGGCGGCGCTCGAGCGCTGGCTCAAGCCCGAAGCGAAGGCGGACGATCGGGTGCAGGTGGCGCGCCTGCTCGTGCCGGTCTACGAGCAGCGGCTGGCGATGGCCGAGGAGGACGCGGCCAAAAAGCTCGTCGACGCGCTCGAGATCGTGCGCGGCGCGGAAAAAGATCCCGATCGCGAGCTGGTGCTGCTGCGCCGGCTCATGGATCTCTCGGCGACGCAGCTCGGCGACGCGACGCGCGCCTACGGCTACGGCGGCAAGGTGTTCGGCCGCGCGCCCGGCGACGCGGAGAACCGCCGCATGATGGCGAACCTCGCCGATCAGCTCGACAAGCCCGACGACTGGGCGGTGCAGCTCTCCGAGGCGGAGGCGGCGGCCGACAAGCGCGGCGAAACGACGCTGGCGCGCGATCTCGGCTGGGATCTCGGGCAGCTCTTCGACGCGCGGCTCGGCATGCCCAACGACGCCGAGCAGGCCTACAAGCGCGTTCTTCAGCGCGACGAGAAGAACGAGGACGCGCAGATCGCGCTCGTTCAGCTCTACAGCGTCAACGAGCGCTGGCAGGATCTGCGCTCGCTCCTCGAGGGCAAGAAGGTGCGCGCGCTCGATCCGGAGGCGCGGCTGTCGCTGCTCTATCAAATCAGCGATCTCGACGAGGGCGTGCTCGACGATCACGACGCGGCCACCAAGGACTACGTCGAGGTGCTCGAGATCGATCCCGGCTCGCAGCGGGCGTTTCGCGCGCTCGAGCGGCTCTACACGACGGCGGAGAATTGGCGCGCGCTCGACGAGCTGATCTCGCGGCGCATTCCGTTCGCGCCCAAGGGCGGCGACGCGGCGGGGACGCCGGAGTCGGCGGCGCACCTGGTTTACCGTCGCGGCGAGCTGCACGCCAATCGGCTCGAGGATCCCGAGGGCGCGGCCGATCTGTTCGAGCAGTCGCTGTCGATCGAGCGGCGTCACGAAGGCGCGCGCAAGGGGCTCGAGGCGCTGATGAAGCGGCCCGAATTGCGCCAGCGCATCGCCAAGGCGCTCGAGCCGCTCTATCGCGAGGACGAGGCCTGGCCGAAGCTGGCGCTGGTGCTCGGCGCGCAGCGCGAAGCGGCCGAAGGGCACGACGCATCGGCGCTGCTCTCGCAATTGGCCGAGCTGCAAGAGGAGCGGCTCGGCGCGCGGCAGCTGGCGCTGGCGACCTGGCGCGAGGCGCTGCGCATCGATCCGGCGGACAAGAAGATCCGCACCAACGTCGAGCGGCTGGCGGTGCTGCTTGGACGGCAGGCGGAATTGGCGTCGGCGTGGGAAGAGGCGTTCCTGGCGTCGGAGCCGAGCGATCTGGCGCTGCGCGGCGAGCTCCTCGAGAGCGCGGCCGAGTTGTACGAGCACGAGCTCGGCGACGTGGAGAAGGCGCGCGGCACGTGGAAGCGCCTGCTCGAGCTCGACCCGACGAACCTGCACACGGCGCGGCCGGCGGCGGGCGCGCTGGCGCGGCTCTACGAAGCATCGGAGAGCTGGCGCGAGCTCATCGACGTCTTGCACCGGCAGGCGGAGTGGGCCGACAAGCTCGACGAGAAGAAGGAGATCCTGTTCCGCATCGGGCGGATCGAGGAGGAGCTGCTCGTCGATCCGGCGGCGGCGATCGGCATCTATCGCGAGATCCTCGACGAGGATCCGCGTGATCTGCGCGCGCTCGACGCGCTCGAGAAGCTGCATCAGGCGCAAGGGCAGTGGCCCGAGCTCACCGACGTCTTGAAGCGGCGGCTCGAATTGGCCGATCCGGCCTACGAGACGCGCCGCGATCTGATGTGGCGGGTCGCGCAGCTGCAAGAGCGCGAGCTCGGCGACGCCGGCGAGGCGATCGCCGGCTATCACGCGATCCTCGACGAGCGGGCCGAAGATCTGGCGGCGCTCGACGCGCTCGGCCGGCTCTACGAAGCGGGCAATCGGCCGGCTGATCTGCTCGAGATCCTCGAGCTGCGCCTGGCGCTCGCGGACAAGCACAACGAGACCGCGGTCGCCACCAAGCTGCGCTTGCAAGTGGCCGGCATCCTCGACGGCTTCGGCCGGCGCGAAGAGGCGCTCGAGAAGCATCGCGAGGTGCTCGACGTCGAGCCGCGCAACGCCGTCGCCCGCGCCGGCGTCGAGAAGTACCTCGACGATCCCGATCTGCGGTTGCGCGCCGCCGAGGTGCTCGAGCCGCATTATCAGACCACGAGCGAGCTCGACAAGCAGATCCAGCTCGCCGAATTGTGGGCGCAGCACGCGCCCGATCCGCGCGAGCGCATCGTGCGCCTGACGCAGATCGCGCAGCTCAAGGAGAAGTCGGGCGACGCCGACGCCGCCTTCGAGGCGCTGGCGCGGGCCGCGCGCATCGGCGTGGGTGAGCCGGAATTGCCGTCGCTGCTCGACGGGATCGAGCGGTTGGCGCCGGCGAGCGCGCGGCCCAAGCTGGTCGCGCTCTATCGCGAGCTCGGGCCCGACATCCTCGACGCCGCGGTGCAGGAACGCGTCTACCTCGCCGTCGCCGCCGAGTCGCACAAGCTCGGCGATCGCGAGACCGCACGCGAGTACTACCGGCGCGTCATCGACATGTCGCCCGATCATCCCAAGGCGCTCGACGCGCTCGAGGCGATCTACTCCGAGGGGCGCGAGTGGGATCCGCTCTACGAGGTCTACGTGCGCCGCGCCGAGCTGTCGTCGGGCGACGACGATCGGCGGCGACATTATCTAATGCAGCTGGCGCAGCTCTGCTCGAGCGACTCGGGCGGCGCGCTCGATCGGCCGATGGAGGCGATCCGCGCCTACGAGCAGGTGCTCGAGATGTTCCCGCACGACGCCGAGGCGGGCAAAGCGCTCGAGCAGCGCTACGTGGCCGCGCATCGGCACGCAGAATTGGCCGATCTCCTCGAGAAGCGGCTCGGCTTCTGCGAGGACGTCGACGAGGCCGTGGCGCTGCGCTTCCGGCTGGCGACGCTGTACGACGAGGATCTCGCCGACTCGGACCGCGCGGTCGAGAACTATCGCGCCGCGCTCGGCGGCGATCCCACGCACGCCGGCGCCATCCGCGCGCTCGAGAAGTATCTCGACGACGACGGCCAGCGCGTCGCCGCCGCCGAGGTGCTCGAGCCGACCTACGTCGCGCGCCACGATTGGCCGGCGCTGGTGCGCATCTATCAGATCCGCCTCGAGGCGGCCGACGAGCACCGCACGCGGCTGGTGCTCGTCAAGCGGATCGCGCGGCTCTACGAAGAGCAGCTCGAGGATCTCGACGGCGCGTTCACCTGGTACGCCAAGGTGTTCCGCGAGGAGCCGTCCGATCGCCCGACGCGCGATCAGCTGGCGCGCCTGGCCGGCGTGCTCGACAACTGGATGCGGCTCGCCGACGTCTACGAAGGCTACGTCAGCGACGAGGGGCCCGAGTCGCCCGACGGCGTCGAGGTCTTGCGCACGCTGGCGGCGATCTATCACGGACGCCTCGAGGATGTGGATCGCGCCAAGGCAGCGTATCAGCGCCTCCTCGAGCTCGACGCCAACGACGAGGCGGCGTTCTTCAACTTGGAGCAGCTGCTCGCGCGCGCCAAGCGTTGGCCGGACCTCCTCGAGGTCTATCGCAATGCCTCGGACGCGACCATCGACATCCCGCGCAAGAAGGCGCTCCTCTACAAGCAGGCGGCGCTGCACGAGGACGAGCTCGGCGACGCCGACGCCGCCGTCGACACCTGGCGCGCGGTCGTCGATCTCGACAGCGAGGACGAGCGCGCCATCGCCGCGCTCGATCGGCTCTACACAAAGGGCTTGCGCTGGCACGATCTGGTCGAGCTGACCTTGCGGCGCCTCGAGCGCGTGGAGGAGGGCGGGCCCTCGTGGATCGCCTTGAAACAGCGATTGGGGCACATCTACGAGGCCGAGCTCACCGACCTGCCGGCGGCGATCGACACCTACGAGGAAGTGCTCGGCCGCGCCCACGCGCATCCGGAAGCGGTGCGCGCGCTCGAGCGGCTGATCGTCGACCACGATCACACGTTCCGCATCGCGCAGATCCTCGAGCCCATCTATAAGGATCAGGACGCCTGGCAGAAGCTCGTCGTCATTTACGACGCCGAGCTCGAGTTCATCGACGACAAAGTCAAGCGCGTGGTGCTCCTGCGCGAGATCGCGCGCCTCCACGAGAAGCGCGGCGGCGACGTGCGGCTGGCGTTCGGCGCCCTGGCGCGTGCGTGGACCGAAGAGGCGAGCGAGTCCGACGCCGTCGAGCGCGAGACCGAGCTGTTCCACGAACTGCGCCGCCTGGCGCACATGCTCGGCATGTGGAAGGGGCTCGTCGAGGTGCTGCAGAAAGCGGTCGCCGATTCGTACGACTACGATCTACAGGCGCGCGTCTATGCGCGCGTTGCCGAGATCCAGGAGCAGCAGCTCGGCGATCGCGCGTCGGCGATCGAGAGCTGGCGCAAGGTCGTCGGCGTGCGCGACGACGCCGTCGACGCCTACAAGGCGCTCGAGCGGCTCCTCGCCGACGAGAGCCGCAACAAGGAGCTGGTGCAGGTCCTCGAGAAGCGCGCCGGGCTGTCGAACGATCTCGCCGAGCAGAAGCAGCTCGCCTATCGAGCGGCGGAATTGTACGAAGAGGCGCTCGGCGAGCCGGAGCAGGCGATCGCGACCTGGCGGCACGTGCTCACGCTCGACGACACCGATCGCGCGGCGCTCGATGCGCTCGAGCGGCTCTACTTCGGCAAGGGAGCCTGGCGCGATCTGTCGGGCGTCTTGACGCAGAAGATCGAGCAGACCCCGGAGCCGGACAAGCAGCGGCCGCTGCGCATGCAGCTGGCGCAGCTCTCGGAGCACGAGCTTCACGACGCGCTGGCGGCGATCGACGCCTACAAGGGGATCCTCGCCAACGACGCGCGCGACGTCGAGGCGCTCGAAGCGGTGGCGCGGCTCTACGCGGCCGAGGGGCTGTGGGCCGATCACCTGGAGACGCTCGACGCGCTCGTCGAGGCGGCGGCCGATGGGCCGCGCAAGGTCGAGCTGCAGTTCAAGGCGGCCGGCGTGCTCGAGCGCGAGGTCGGCGATCCGGAGAGCGCGATCGCGCGCTATCGCGAAGTGCTGTTCGCGCCGGGCGCCGAAGGCGGCGCGCCGCACACGGGCGCCAAGACCGCGCTCGAGAAGCTGGTGCGCGACGACGGCACGCGCGATCAGGCGGCGGCGGTGCTCGAGCCGTTCTACGAGGCGCACAACGACTTCCACGCGCTCATCGAGCTGACCGAGCTCAAGCTCGCGGCCGAGAGCGAGCCGCAGGAGAAGCGGCGCCTCTTGTCGCGCATCGCCGAGCTCAACGAAGCGGGCATCGAGGATCTGCAGGCGGCGTTCTCCGCGTGGGGGCGCGTGCTCGCCGAGGAGCCGGGCGACGAGGATGCGCAGAAGGAGCTGGAGCGGCTCGCCGAGCTGACCTCGGCGCCGGGCGAATTGGCGCGCGTGTACGAAGAGCGCATGGCGGGCGCGTTCGATCCTGAGGTGCAGCGCGCGCTGGCGCTCAAGCTCGGCGCCATCTACGAGGAGAAGCTCGGCGACGAGGAGCGGGCCATCGCGGCCTACGAGAAGGCGCTCGATCTGACGGGCCCAAACGACAGTGGTGGCGGCGAACGGGTGCCGCTAAAAGCGCTCGATCGTTTGCTGACGCGCGCGGCGCGCTGGCGCGATCTCGGCGACGTGCTCGAGAAGGAGGCGCAGGCGTCGACCGACGCGGGCGAGCAGGCCGAGCTGTATTATCGATTGGGCGCGCTGCGCGCGGGCGAGCTCGTCGATCTCGACGGTGCGCTCCTGGCGTATCGCGACGCGCTCATTCGCGAGCCGGCGCATGCGGCCACGCGCGCGGGCCTGGAGAAGCTCTTGGCGTCGGCGTCGCACGCCGAAGCCGCGCTCGAGGTGCTCGAGCCGCTCTACGAGTCCGATCAGAACTGGGAGAAAGTGGTGCAGCTGGCCGAGGTGCGGCTCGGGATCACGAGCGGGCATCCGGAGCAGGCGGCGCTGCTCGAGACCATCGCCGAGCGCTGCGAGAAGGAGCTGCGCGATCCCAAGCGCGCGCTCGACGCGATGGCGCGCGCGCTCAAGCTGCGTCCCGACGAGCCGCGGCTGGCCGACGAGGTCGAGCGGCTCGGCGAAGTCGCGGGCGATCCGCAACGCGCGGCCGATACCTTCGAGCAGGCGCTCGACGGCGTCGGCATCACCGGCGAGGTCGCGCGCGATCTCGGGTTGCGCACGGCCAAGCTGTGGGATCGGCTCGGGCAGGCCGATCGCGCCGAGATGCGCTATCTGTACGTCCTCGAGAACGACGCCGACAACGGCGAGGCGCTGGAGGCGCTCGATCGCATCTATCGCGGGCGCGGCGCCCACGCCGAGCTCGCCGGCATCCTCGCGCGGCGCGCGAACGTCGAGTACGAAGTCGGCGAGAAGAAGCGGCTGTATGCAGAGGCGGCCGAGTTGCACGAGCGCGCGCTCGGCGACATCACCGGCGCTGTCGCCGGTTGGCGCAAGGTGCTCGACGTCGACGACGGCGACGTGCCGGCGCTCGACAACCTGGCGCGCCTCCACGAGCACGAGGAGCAGTGGGCCGAGCTCGTGACCTTGCTCGGGCAGAAGGTGCGCGTCGAGGAGGATCACGGCGCGCAGATCGGCCTGAAGGCGCGCATCGCGGCCATCTGGGCCGAGAAGATCGGCAACCTCGATCGCGCGGTCGACGCCTATCGCGACCTTCTCGATCACGCGCCCGACTCGCACGCGGCGCTCGACGCGCTCGAGGAGCTGGAGCGCAAGCGCGGCGACTTCGGGGCGGTGCAAGAGGTGCTGGTGCGCAAGCTGCAGGCCGTCGGCGGCGGGCCGCGGCAGATCCCGGTCTACAAGAAGCTGGTGGCGCTCGCCGTCGACAAGCACAAGTCGCCGGACGACGCGATCGGCTACTTGCACGAGATCCTGCAGCTCGATCCCGAGGAGGCGGAGGCGAACGCCAAGCTGCTCGAGCTCCTCGACAAGACCGAG